>NZ_JBFPFM010000022.1:0-55067 GCF_047977705.1 Curtobacterium sp. LFS084 | reverse complement strand
CGCCAGCGGCGCGGCGCGCGAGCGCCAGCGCCAGCGCCAGCGGCAGCGGCGCGGCGCTACGCGCTCAGCGCCGGGATCGCCGCCGGGTCGGACGCATCGAGGAACTCCGTCAGCCGCTCGGGCTCGCCCGGCTCCTCGATCGCCTCGGCCGCCCGCCGCAGCGCGAACAGCGCCCGCAGCACGCCCCGGTTCGGCTCGTGCGACCACGGGACCGGCCCGGCACCCCGCCACCCCGCCTTCCGCAGCGCGTCGAGGCCCCGGTGGTAGCCCACCCGGGCGTACGCGTAGGACTCGAGGGTGGCCCCGCGCTCCCACGCCTCGTCGGCGAGCATCGCCCACGCCAGGCTCGACGCCGGGTGCGACACCACCACGCTCGCGACGGGTGCGTCGGCGGCGAGGGCGGCGGTCACCTCCGGTTCGGCGGGGAGGAGCGTCTCGGGGTTCGCGGTCGGGTTCGGCAGCAGGTTCTCCGGCATGCCTCCAGCCTGTCACGGTCCGGGGGTCTTGCGCGGCGCGCGGCGCCCGGCGTAGCGTGATCGGGTCCTCGTCGTCATCGCGAGGCCACCGGTGCGGGACGACCGACCGGCGGTCCGGATGGCGGTCACGCAGGGCTCCCCGACGGAAGTGGACGAATTGCTGTCGATCACCGGATCTGCTCAGCCCTCGCGCTGACACCGTGATCGTCGCGCCCCGTCGGGCGCTCCGCCCTCCCGCGGCGGGTCCGGTGTCGTGCGCCCAGCATCGACCACCGGGGAGGCACCCGTATGCCCATCAGTCCGTCCGTCGTCCTGAACGACCTCAGTTTTACCTGGCCCGACGGCACCGTCGCGCTGAGCCACCTCACCACCGCCTTCGGCCGTGGCCGGACCGGCCTGGTCGGGAGGAACGGTGCCGGCAAGTCGACGCTGGTCCGGCTGGTCACGGGTCGGCTCCACCCCACGTCGGGCTCCGTCACGACGTCCGGGCCGGTCGACCACCTGCCGCAACGGCTGCAACCGCAGAACGACGACGCGGTCGCCGACCTCCTGCGCATCCGCCCCACCCTGACGGCACTCCGCGCGATCCTCGGCGGTGACGCCGCCCCGGAGCACTTCGACGTCGTCGGGGACGACTGGGACCTCGAGGAGCGTGCCGCCGCGGCGCTCGACGCCATCGGGGTCGGTGCCGCCCTCGGCTCGGACCGGGACGTCCTGGAGCGTCCGGTGCACACGCTCTCCGGTGGACAGGCGGTGCTCGTCGCCGTCGCCGGCATCCGACTGCGAGGGCTGCCGATCGCGTTCCTCGACGAGCCGACGAACAACCTCGACCGCCGCGCCCGTGCGCTGCTGCTGGGCATGGTCGACGACTGGCACGGCACCCTCGTCGTCGTCAGTCACGACCGCGAGCTCCTCGAGCACGTCGACGAGGTGGCGAAGCTCCGCGCGGGCGGCATGACGGTGTTCGGCGGGACGTTCAGCGCGTTCGAGGAGCACCTCGCCGTGCAGCAGGCCGCCGTCGAACGCGAGGTCCGGGTCGCCGAGCAGCGGCACCGCACCGAGAAGCGGCAGCGCATCGAGGCCGAGACGAAGATCGCCCGCCGGGCCCGGTCCGGGGTGAAGGCCGCCGAGGGGATGCCGAAGATGTTCGCGAACGAGATGCGCAAGCGCGGCGAACAGACCGCCGGCCGACTCCGCACCGGGTACGCCGAGGACGAGGCCGCCGCACTTGCCACCAAGCGCGAGGCCGAGGGGCGGCTTCGGGCGGACGAGTCCATCCACGTGACCCTCCCCGACCCGGCCGTGCCGGCGTCCCGGCAGATCGCGACGATCCGGGTGCGGGGCCGGGAGTCGATCGTGCAGGGTCCCGAACGCGTCGCCGTCACCGGGGACAACGGCGTCGGCAAGACCACGCTCCTCGAGCAGCTCGTCGGGGTCCCCGGTGCGCGGACGCACCCGTTGCCCGACACGACTGCCGTCCCGCACGTCGACCGCGTCGGCTACCTGCCGCAGCGGAGGGACTCGCTCGACGACGCCGTGTCGGTCCTCGACAACGTCCGGCGTGACGCCCCGCACGTGCCACCGGCCGAGGTGCGGAACCGCCTCGCGAAGTTCCTCGTCCGCGGGGACACCGTGGACCGCCCGGCCGGGGCACTGTCCGGCGGCGAGCGGTTCCGCGTGGCGCTCGCGAGCCTCGTGCTCGCGGATCCGCCGCCGCAGCTGCTGGTGCTCGACGAGCCGACGAACGACCTCGACCTGACGAGTGTCGACCAGCTCGTGGACGCGCTCCGGGCGTACCGCGGGGCGCTCGTGGTGGTGAGCCACGACGAGGACTTCCTGGACCGACTCGACCTCACGACCCGCATCGAGCTGGCGTGAGCCGTCCCGTCAGCGGCGACCCGTGCGCGGTCTCATCAGCGGCGACCCGTGCGCGGTCTCATCAGCGGCGACCCGTGGGCCGTCCCGTCAGCGCCGCCGCGTCGGCCGGATCGCCAGGGACTCGATCGTGCCGCGCTCCGGCAGGTCGACGACGGTCCGGACGGCGTCGGCCACGTCCGACGGCGCGAGGTAGTACGCGGTGTCGTAGTCCTCGCCGAGCTTCTGGGTGAGGGCACGCTGCATGTCGGAGTCCGTCCGGCCCGGGTGCACGCTCGAGACCCGCACGCCGTTGCCCCGCTCCTCCTCGCGCAGGGCGTCGGAGAAGGCCCGCAGCGCGAACTTCGACGCCGCGTACACGCCGCCGCCGGGGCCCGCGGTGAACCCGGACCCGCTGTTGATCGGCACGACGATGCCGCGCGCGGCCCGGAGTGCCGGGAGCGCGAGCCGGGTCAGCTCGGCGACGGCGAACAGGTTCGTGGCGAAGACCTGCTCCCAGACGGCGCGTTCGGTGTCGGCGATCGTCGTGCCCTGCTCGATCCCGGCGGAGTGCACGAGGACGTCGAGGCGCTCCGGCAGCGGCGGGACCGCACCCGCGCCGAGGTCGCCCACGAAGGGCGCCGCGCTCGGCAGCTCGGCGACGAGCGCGTCGACCCCCGCGGCGGTGCGGCCGCCGACGAGCACGTGGTACGTCCGGCCGAGGTCGAGCGCGATCGCCCGGCCGATCCCACGGGTCGCGCCCGTGACGAGGGCGGTCGGACGGACGGGAGGGGCGGTGTCGGTCATGCGTCCCACCCTACGGAAGCCGTCTGCCCAGGCCGAACCGCGCCTCCAGGCCCGTCGAGCGCATCACCGCGACGCCGCGACGGCGCGACGCCGCCGCGGCGACGCACCGGGTCGATCAGCTGCGGTCGGCGCCCTCACGGATCTTGATGCCGTCGAGGACGTCCTGCGCCCGCTTCTCGTCCTGCTTCTCGATCTGCCGGGTGTCGCGCTCGGGGAGCTGGATGTCCTCCTCCGCGCGGATGCCGGCCTGCAGCTGCCGACCACGCTCGAGCTCGGCGTCGAACTCCGCCCCGAACAGCAGCGCGTTGTTCGTGATCCACACCCACAGCAGGAAGACGATCACCCCGCCGAGCGAGCCGTAGGTGGCGTTGTAGTTCGAGAAGTTGGCGACGTAGAACCCGAACCCGACGCTGGCCACGACGAGGATGAGGATGGCGAGGATCGACCCGCCGCTCACCCACCGGAACTTCGGCTGCTTGACGTTCGGCGCCCAGTAGTAGAGCACGGCGACGACGACGATCGCGATGACGAGCAGGATCGGCCACTGCACGATGCTGAGGACCGTGGCGGCGGCCTCGCCGAGACCGATCACGTCGCCGAAGCTCCGCGCGAGGGGGCCGGACACGAGCGCGAGCAGGCCGACGACGAGCAGCACCACGGTGAAGAGTGTGACGCCGAGCATGGTCGGGCGGAGCTTCCAGATCGGGCGACCCTCGCGGACGTTGTAGATCCGGTTCATCGCCCGGCCGAAGGCACCGACGTACCCGGAGGCCGACCAGAGCGCACCGATGACACCGACGACGAACGTGATCGGTGCCGCGGGCGACCGGACGAGTCCCTCGATGGGGTCGCGGAGGAGCTCGGCGACCTGCCCGCCGCCGATGCCCGTGACGATGTCGAGCAGGGTCTCGACGGTCTCCTTCGGGTCGGAGACGAGCCCGAGGATCGACACCACGGCCAGCAGCCCGGGGAAGAGCGCGAGGACCGTGTAGTACGTCAGGCTCGCGGCGAGGTCGGTGCACTGGTCGCCGGAGAACTCGCGGAGCGTCTTCTTCAGCGTGTAGACGAGCGTCGGCTTCGTGAGGTCCGCCGGGCTGTCGGGCTTGCGGGGGTCGTCGGCGTCGGGCTTCTGCTGCTCGCGTGCCACGGGACTACCCCCTCGCCTTCAGCGCCTGCTTCGAGCGCTTCGCCGCCTGCTTGCGGTTCTTCGCCGCACGCCGCTGCACCGCGGCGATGCCGGCGCGCTGCTTCACACGTGCCCGGTGCAGCGGGTCGCGTTCAAGCGACTCCTCGGCAGCCTTCGCACGGGCCTTGCGCCCCTTGCGTCCTGGCTGGCTCTGCTCGACCGCACCGGGGCCGTCGCCGCCGCGGGCACCGAACGGCAGCAGCGCGGTGAAGGCCGACGACGCGGGCGGCCGGGCGAGGTGCCCGGCGGGGTCGTTCCGGATCGCGATGCCGACGATGATCGCCGCGACACCGGCGGCGGCGGTCACGCCCATCGCGACGAGCGGAGTGGGGTCGCGGTGCCAGCGTTGCTTGGTCTTCGCGATCGCCAGGCGGGTGCGCGCCGGGATGTCCGCACGACGACGGATCTCGGTCACGGTGTCCGTGATGCCCTCACGTGTGCGGACGTTCGCGAGTTCGAGCTCGGGGAGACTGTCCTTGGCCATTCCCCATTTCGTACACGCACGAGCCGGGGTCTCGCCCAGTCCGGTCGTCCCCTCGCGCGCGTCGGACGATGCTGCCGCCGACGCGAGCGGGCTTTCGCGCTGGGCGACAGTTCACGCGCGCACGACCGCGTGAACTGTCGCTGTGCGCGTGAGAACGCGCCCGTGAGTGCGCGCGTGCGTGCGTGCGCACGGGACGGGAGGCGCGGGGCGGGGCCGCACCGCGCCTCCCGTCCGCCGGGTGTCAGGACGGGACGACGACGTCCTCGGGCAGGCCGGAGGCCGCGGAACGACCGGCCGCCTCCATGAGCGCCAGGCTCCGCAGGTTGTCCCGCCCGCTCGTCGCCGGGGCCGGCCCGCCCTCGACGGACCGCGCGAACGCCTGCAGGCCGCCCTGCCGGTCGGTGTGCGGCATCGTCGGCAGTTCGACCGTCTCGGCGTCGTCGTCCTGCGTCCGGCGGACGGTCACCCGGTCGCCGGCCACCGCGTTCGGCTCCCCGGAACGGCTGGTGAACCACACCTCGCCGTCCTCGCCCTGGATGCTCCACTCGCCCGCCCACGCCGTGCGGGGTGCGCGCGAGAGCCAGCTGCCGCGGTAGCTCACCACGAGCCCGTCGTCGAGCTCGATGATCATCGACGAGACGGCCTCGTCCTGGTACTTGCTGTACGACGGGTACGACGACTTCGCGAACACCCGGACGGCCTCCTGACCGGTGATCATCCGGAGGAGGTCGAAGTGGTGGATCGCCATGTCGTTGATCATCGCGTGCGGGAACCGGTAGTGCGGGTGCTCCTCGAAGGCGAGGTCGTTGTCCCACTGCCGGAAGTCGATCGAGATGGCCGAGAGCTCCCCGACCGTCCCCGCGGCGAGCAGGTCCGTGACCACCCGGGGTGCCGGGTACCAGCGGTAGTTCTGGCTGACCTGCAGCACCAGCCCGAGTTCCTCGGCGCGACGGACCGCGGTGACGGCCTCGTCGGTGGAGTTCGCGAACGGCTTCTCGACGAGGACGTGCTTGCCGGCCTCGAGCGCCTCGAGCGCGAGCGGCACGTGCGTGACGGCGGGGGCCGTGATGACGACGGCGTCGGCCTCGACCCCGGCGAGAGCCTCGGTGAGGGACGCGAACGCCGCCGATGCCGGCAGCCCGAGGTCCGTCCGGACGGCGTCGAGCGTCGCCGGGACCGGGTCGACGATCCCGACCACCTCCACTTCGGTGACCTCTGGGATGGCGGTGCGGGCCCAGTTGCCGCCCCACCCTCCGAGACCGACGTGGATGATCCGGACCGTCATGCGTGCACTCCTTCGTGGCTGGGGCGCCACGACTCCCGCGGCGCGTGCGTCCAGTCTGTCAGGGTGCGACGTCAGTGCGTGAACGCGTAGGCGATGAGCGCCATCGTGACGATGAAGCCGGCCAGGTAGTTGATCCAGAGGAAGCGCTTCCACCCGGCGTTCGCGGACTCGGCCCCGTCGTCGGTGACGTTCCACCACGGCAGCACGTTCAGCGCGTACGGGATGACGACGACCGCGGCGATCGGGCCCGGGAACGCCGAGAACAGCAGGGCGACGCCGGCGACGAGGTACGCAACGAACGCCAGGCGCACGGTGGCCCGGGCGCCGATGACGGTCGCGACCGAGCCGATCCCGCCCGCGCGGTCGGCGAGCACGTCCTGCACCGCACCGAACGCGTGCGACGCGACACCCCACAGGAAGAACGCCACGCACACGGCGACGAGCTGCCCCGTCCAGTGCGGGCCGGCGAGCGCCAGGCCGTAGATCGCCGGCGACACGAAGTGGGTCGACGAGGTCAGCGAGTCGAGGAACGGCTTCTCCTTGAAGCGCAGCCCCGGGGCGGAGTAGGCGATGACCGCGAACACGCTGATCGCGAGGACGAGCCACGACCACGGCCCGTTGCCGGACACGGCGCCGAGCACGACGAGCGCGACGAGGAAGGGCACGTTCGTGACGACGACCGCCCAGAGCGTGGTGCGGTGCACGCTCTTGTCGAGCAGGGCGCCCTCGACCCCGCCCTTGCGCGGGTTGCGCAGGTCGGACTCGTAGTCGAAGACGTCGTTGATGCCGTACATCGCGAGGTTGTAGGGCACGAGGAAGTACACGACCCCGACGAGGAACGCGACGAGCGAGAACCCGCCGCCGCCCTCGACGCCGACCCCGCTGCCGAGCAGGTAGGCGGCGCCGAACGGGTACGCGGTGTTCACCCAGCTGATCGGGCGCGACGACACGAACAGCGCGCGCACGGTCGAGGGCCGGGAGGCGGTGCTGGCGTTCATCGGGTCGGTTCTTCTTCCTGGGATGGCCGGGTGGGGCGGGCGAACAGGACCCACAGGCTCGGCAGCAGCACGATCGCCGCGATCGAGTACGCGAGGTCCTCGATCGGGATCGCGCCGAGCTTGACGCCGCTGATGAGCGCCGGGTCGTACGCGACGATGCGCAGCGTGACGATGACGTTGTCGAAGACGATCGTCATCACGAGCAGGGCGACGCCGGCGGCCAGCCCCGTGACGAGGGCGATCCGCCGTCCGGTCGCAGACCGTCGGCCGGCGGCACGGGCCCGTCGTGCGGCGACGATCCCGGCGACGACGGCGACCACCGCCACCACCGCGAAGAACGGGAGCGCGAGCAGCGCGTACGCAGCAGACCCGGTCACGAGCCGCCTCGCTCGGACCGCCGGAGGCCCCGGGCGACCAGCGGCTGCACGAAGCCGACCAGGTTCATCGTCGTGTAGCAGAGCAGCAGCAGGAAGAAGAGCTCCTCGAGCGGGACCTCGGGGGCGAGGAGCACCCCGGTCAGCAGGTTCTGCGGCCCGATGAAGAAGATGCCGAGCGCGACCCCGAGGACGTCCCACAGCATGAAGAACGCGACGCCCACCACCATCACGGCGGCCGCACGCCACGGCGCCCGCCAGAAGAACAGGTGCAGGCGGGCGTCGAGGACCGTCATGCCCACGAGCGACACGAGCAGCCCGGCGAGGTACAGCCCGGGCATCAGCCGGGGGTGCCGGGCCGCGGCAGCGGTGCCGGGAGCGGTTCGGTGGTGGTGTCGCCGTGGATGCGCTTGAGGAGCACCTCGGCGCTGATGAGGCACATCGGGAGCCCGATGCCCGGGATCGTCGAGGCGCCGGCGTAGTAGAGCCCGTCGACCTTGGTGGACGCGTTCTTCTCGCGGAAGAAGGCGCTCTGCCTCAGGGTGTGCGCCGGGCCGAGCATCGAGCCGTTCCAGGCGTTGAGGTCGTCCGCGAAGTCGCGCGGTCCGATGGTGCGCCGGACCCGGATGCGGTCCCGCAGGTCCGGCACCCCGGCACGCTCCGCGACGACGTCGATGGCGCGGTCCGCGATCTGCTCGACCTGGAAGTCGCCGGCGCCGTCGATCCCGCCCTTGCCGATGGACAGGTCGGCGGGCAGCGGCACCAGGATGAAGAGGTTGCTCGAACCCCGCGGTGCGACGGACGGGTCGGTCTCGGACGGTGCGCAGACGTAGATCGACGCCGGGTCCGGCACGTGCCGGTCCTTGCCGAAGATGGCGCCGAAGTTCGCCTTCCAGTCCTCCGTGAAGACCAGGGTGTGGTGCAGGAGCCCCGGGGTCGGGCCGTCGATGCCGAGGTACACCAGGACCGCACTCGGCCCCGGGTCGCGCGTCTTCCAGTGCTCGGCGCCGTGGGTGCGGTGCTCGCGGTCGAGCAGCTGCATCTCGGTGTGCTGCAGGTCGGCGGCACTCACCACGAGGTCGGCGGGGGCGGTGTGCTGCACGCCGTCCCGGTCGCGGTGCACGACACCGGTGGCGACGCCGTCCTCGACGACGATCCGCTCCACCTTCGCACCGGCGATGATCTTCGCGCCCTCGGCGCGGGCGACCCGCTCGACGGCAGCGATGACCTCGGTGATCCCGCCCTTCGGGTAGAGCACCCCGTCGGCGAGGTCGAGGTGGCTCATCAGGTGGTACATGCTCGGCGCGGCGTACGGGCTGGTGCCGAGGAACACTGCCGGGTACCCGAGGATCTGCCAGAGGCGACGGTCCTTGACCGCCGTGCTCGCGAACGCCGACAGTGGCTGCAGCAGCAGGCGTGCGAGCTTCGGCAGGCGCCGGAGGACGTCGGGCGCGGCGAGCTTCGTGAGGTCCTGGAACGTCGTGTACAGGAAGCGGCGGACGGCCATCGCGTAGGTGTCCTCGGCTGAGGCGAGGTACTTCCGCATCCGCTTGCCCGCACCGGGCTCGACGGACTCGAACAGCGCGATGTTCGCCTCGGCGTCGGCGCGCAGGTCGATCGGCTCGTCGTTGCCCTCGCTGTACACGCGGTACCCGGGGTCGAGCTTCACCAGGTCGAGTTCGGCGTCGGCCGAGGTGCCGAGCAGCTGGAAGAAGTGGTCGAACACCTCGGGCATGAGGTACCACGACGGCCCGGTGTCGAACCGGAAGCCGTCCCGCTCCCACGATCCGGCTCGGCCGCCGAGCTGCCCGCGCTGCTCGAGCACGGTCACCGAGAAGCCGTCCCGCGCGAGGAGCGCCGCGGACGCGAGCCCGCTGATGCCGCCGCCGATGACGACGGCGCGACGCGCGGGGACCTTGCGCGTGGTCGTGGAGCCGGCCTGTGCCGGCCCGGAGGCGAGGGGCGGGGTCACGCCGTGCCTCCCGTCCGGTGGTGGGTCGCGCGCGACCGCAGCGGCGCACGTCCGGCGAGCACCTGCGCGGCGAGGCGTGCCTTCACCGGGTTCGGCACGCGGACGCGGGTGGTGACCAGGCGGTCGGCCGGCGTCGCGGCGATGCGGTCGTTGAGTTCCTGGAACAGCGCGTGGGCGAGTCCGACGGCGTTCCGCGCGTCGGCCGGCAGCAGCCGGACGGTGCGGGCGGCCCGGTCGAGGTCGGCCTGGACGTCGTCGACCAGTCGCCACTTGGTGGCCTCGTCGAAGCTCCGGATGTCGACCCCGGGGAAGTAGGAGCGACCGAGCACCTCGAAGTCGGCGTGCAGGTCGCGCAGGAAGTTCACCTTCTGGAACGCCGCGCCGAGGGCCCGCGCGCCGTCCACGAGCACCGAGTCGTCGAAGGTCGGCGTGCCGGCACGGTGCACGAACGCACGGAGGCACATCAGCCCGACGACCTCGGCCGATCCGTAGACGTAGCGGTCGAAGGACTCCTGGTCGTGCTCGGTGCGCTCGAGGTCCATCCGCATCGAGGCGAAGAACGGACGCGTCAGCTCCGGACCGAACCCCGTGACCCGGGCGGTCCGCGCGAAGGCGTGCACCACCGGGTTGACGGAGAAGCCCATCGCGATCGCCCGCTCGGTGTCGGCCTCGAGCTCGTCGAGGACGGTCCAGGCGAGCTCGTGGTCGAGCCCGGCCTCGGTCGCGGGGCCGTCGACGACCTCGTCGGCGACCCGGACGAGGGCGTAGACGTTGCGGATGTGCTCGCGGGTGTCCTTCGTGAGCAGCCGGCTGGCGAGTCCGAAGGACGTCGAGTACCGGTCGATCACGACCCCGGAGGCGGCCTCGGCCGTGGCGTCGTACAGCGGGAGCCGGGTCGTGGGACGCGGCTCCGTTCGGCTGTGGGTCACCGGGCGCGCTCCACGAGTTCGGTCACGAGGGCCTCCAGGCGGTCGGCGAGTTCGTACGGCAGTCCGGCGAGCTCGGCACGGGCGAGTGCGGTGTGCTCGGCGATCCGCGATTCGGCGGCGGCCCGGGCACCGCAGGTGACAAGGGTCGCACGGAGTTCGGCCGCGCGTTCCTCGCTGAGGTGCGGATCGCCGAGGTACGGCGCGATGTCCGGCCAGCAGTCGGTCGTCGCGGCGTACGCGATGAGCATGGTGCGCTTGCCTTCGCGGAGGTCGCCGAGGACGGTCTTGCCGGTCGTGCCCTCGTCGCCGAACACCCCGAGGAGGTCGTCGACGATCTGGTAGGCGATGCCGATCTCGCGGCCGAACGCACCGAGAGCCTGCACGACGGGTTCCGGGGCCCCCGCGAGGACCGCGCCGGACTGCAGGGGTGCCTCGAACGAGTAGACGCTCGTCTTCGCACGCTCCATCCGGAGGACCTCGTCCACCGTCGGCATCACGCCGAGCGCGAGGTCGACGTCGGTCATCTCACCGGCGGCGCTGGCGAACACGGCTTCGTCGAGGAGTTCGAGCAGCCGGGCGCGTCGGTCGCCCGTGACGCCGGCGGACTCGATGAACCGGGGCGCACCGGCGAGCGCGAGGTCGCCGGCGATCACGGCGGCGCTCATGCCGCGGTGCTCGGCGGTGGGCAGCGGCAGACCACCCGTCGTGCCGGTGTCGCGGAAGGACCCGGCGACGTTCGGCTGCCCGCGGCGCGACCAGTCGCGGTCGATGACGTCGTCGTGCACGACGAGCGCGGTGTGCAGCAGCTCGTAGGCTGCCCCGACGTGCGCAGCCGCGTGCAGGTCGTCACCCCCGAGGCCGGTGTACGCGGTGAGCACCATGCGCGGTCGGAAGCGCTTGCCGCCCATGCTCGCCTTGCGGAGCACCCGCCAGAGTTCTTCCGACGGGCGTCCGTACCGCTCGGCGCGGGCCGACGACACGGCGAAGAAGCGCTCGAGGCAGTCGTCGACGAGCGCGAGGTCGATGTGCGCCACGGTGGCCGCTTCCTCGCTCATTGGCCTAACCTATCCAAGCTGATGACGACTTTTCCTGAATCCGTGGTCCTGCTGGCCGATGACCGTGTCCCGATCGGCACGGCCGACAAGTTCACGGTCCACACCGACCACACGCCCCTCCACCTGGCCTTCTCCTGCCACGTCCGGAACACCGACGGCGACGTCCTCGTGACCCGTCGTGCGCTGACGAAGAAGACCTGGCCCGGCGTGTGGACGAACACGTTCTGCGGCCACCCGGGGCCGGACGAGTCGTTCGAGGACGCCATCGCCCGGCGGGCATCGCGTGAACTCGGGATCACCGTCCGCGACGTCGAGCTCGTGCTGCCCGACTTCCGGTACCGCGCGGTGGACGCGTCGGGCATCGTCGAGAACGAGGTCTGCCCGGTGTTCCGTGCGGTCACGGACGACGTCCCGGCCCCGGCCGACGACGAGGTCGCCGAGTACGCCTGGGTCTCCGAGGCGGCGCTCCGCGAGTCGGTGGCCGGTGCGCCCTTCGCGTGGAGCCCGTGGCTCGGCTGGCAGCTCACCGAGCTCGCCACCCAGGGCCTGCACATCACCCGCTGACGGATCCGCCGAGCGGGCAGCGGCCACCACCCCGCGTCATCGACAATGGTCGGTATGACGACGACGGAACGCGATGTCGCGCGACCGGTGCTCGAGGCACTCCGTGACGACCCCGTGATCGCGAGCATCAAGGACGCGTCCGCCCTGCAGGAGGTCCTCGCGTCCGACCGGGGCGTCGTCTTCGTGCTCTACGGCAGCGTGCTCGACGTCGCGGACATCGTGGCCCGGGCGAAGGACGCCGGCAAGACCGTGTTCGTGGACGTCGACCTGCTCGACGGGTTCGCGGCGCGCGAGGTCGTGGTCACCTGGATCGCCGAGCACACCCGTGCGGACGGCGTGCTCTCGACGAAGTCGAACCTGGTCCGCGCCGCCAAGCGTGCCGGACTCGTGGCCGTGCAGCGGTTCTTCCTCGTCGACTCGTTCTCGTACCACCAGCTCCCCCGCGTGGTCGAGCAGGCCGGGCCGGACGCGATCGAGATCCTCCCCGGGTGCATGCCGCGCGTGATCACCTGGCTGCGCCAGGACACGGACGTGCCGATCATCGCCGGCGGCCTGGTGTGCGACAAGGCCGACGTGGTGGCCGCGCTCGGTGCCGGAGCGGTCGCGGTGGCGTCGTCCGACCGCGACGTCTGGGGCATGTGAGCGTTCGTTCACTTGGCTCGACCGGGCCAGCGGAGTAGGGTCGGACGTCGGCCACGGGTGTGGCCGCGAGGTCGCCGTCCGCGGCCGACGGACCAGGAGAAGGGCAGGTGAGGCGCGATGTCGGGTGACCATCCTCGATCGGGCCAGCAGATCGTGCCCCGGCTCCGGTCCCGGACGATCTGCGCGCCCGCTCGCTGAACCACGCCTGCTCCCCGGTGCCCCGGGGAATCGCGCCTGCCTGCTCCCGAGAGGAGCACGCACATGGCACTGATCGACAACGCGGTGTACGTCGCGGGACGACGCGTCGAGTCCCCGTCGACCCTGTCGCTCGCCACGCGGGGTGACCTCGCGTGGATCGGGCTCTTCCGACCCGACGATGCCGAGCTCGAGGCCGTCGCGGTCGAGTTCGACCTGCACGAGAACGCGGTGGAGGACGCCCGCAAGGGCCACCAGCGCGCCAAGCTCGAGCGCTACGGCGACACGCTCTTCCTCGTGCTGCGCCCGGCGTGGTTCGACACCCGGGCCGAGACCGTCGAGTTCGGCGAGGTGCACCTGTTCGTCGGCGACCGGTTCGTCGTGAGCGTCCGGCACGCCGAGCGGCCCGACCTGGCGGCGCTCCGCGCCCGTGTTGAGGCCGACCCGGAGTTCCTCGCGCGGGGCTCCGAGGCCGTCACCGCCGCCGTGCTCGACGAGGTCGTCGACGGGTACGCCCCCGTGGTCGAGATCCTGCAGGACCACATCGACGCCATCGAGGACCAACTCTTCGCCGGCCAGGTCGACCCCGGCGTCTCGAAGCGGATCTACCAGCTCCTCAGCGAGGTCCTGGCGTTCCAGCGCGCCACGAAGCCGGTACCGGCGATGGTGAAGGGCCTGCTCCGCGGGGCGGACAAGTACGGCGTCGACGACGAGGTCCAGCACCGGCTGCGCAACGTGCTCGACCACGCGTTCCGGGTGACCGAGCGGGTGGACTCGTTCCGGGCGCTGCTCGAGAACGCCCTGACGCTGCACTCGACCCTGGTGTCCCAGGAGCAGAACGAGGCCATGCGCCGGATGACGAGCGCCAGCCTGGCGCAGGGCGAGGAGAGCCGACAGCTCGCGCGGGCCGCCCACCGCCAGGGCGAGGAGGTCAAGAAGATCTCCTCGTGGGCCGCGATCCTCTTCGCCCCTGGACTCATCGCGGGGGTCTACGGGATGAACTTCGACCACATGCCCGAGTTGCACTGGCGCTACGGGTACCCGGTCGCGATCCTCGGCATGCTCGCCCTGATGGGCGTGCTCTGGGCGATCTTCCGCAAGCGCAACTGGCTGTAGTCGCGGGGCGAGGAGACGGGAGGCGCGGTGCGGGCCCGCACCGCGCCTCCCGTCCCGCACCGGGCCGCTCGTCGGGCGTCAGCCGACGATGGCCGCCGTCCGCCGGTAGACCTCGTCGGTGTGCGCGGTCACGTCCGCGTGCACGGCGCGCAGCGCGTCGTACACGGCCGCGGTCGACGGGTCGGGACCGAAGCGGTCCCGTTCGACGACCATCGCCCGCGCGGCCGCCGCGAACGACGGGTGCACCCCGGTCGCGACCGCCGCGCAGATCGCCGCACCGCGCCCCGCAGCGCTGTCCCCCACCACCCGGATCGTCGGCACCTGGAACACGTCCGACACGATCTGCATCATCAGGTCGGAGGACGATCCCCCACCCGAGACGACGACCCGTTCGTACGGGGTCCCGAGCTCGGCGGCCATCGCGTCGCCGCGGTCGCGCATCGTCATCGCGATGCCCTCGAGGATCGACCGGTAGACGTGGGCGCGGCCCTGGCGTCCGTCGAAGCCGAGGATCGAGCCCTTCCGGAACGTCGCATCGGCCGGCGCGAGCCAGTCGAGCACGGTGAGCAGGCCGTCCGATCCTGCCGGGACCGCCGAGGCCTCGCGGTTCAGCCGGTCCTCGGCGCGTTCACCCGTCCGTTCGGCCGCCTCGGCGAAGTCCGCTCCGAGCAGGTCGCGGAACCAGCTCACGGTCCACATGCCGCGACGGATCCCGCCGGACTCGTAGAGGTACCGCCCGGGCTCGGCCCCGAAGTTGGTCCAGAAGTCCGTCGCGTCCAGCACGTTCCGGGTCCCGACCGACATGCCGGCGATGTAGGTGCCGAGCGACACCAGCAGCGTCGTCGGGTCGAGGAGCCCGCAGCCGAGCGCCTCGACGGCCTTGTCGTTCGCCGTCGCGACCACCGGCAGGCCGACCGGCAGGCCCGTCGCCACCGCGGCATCGTCTGTCACGGCGCCGAGGACCGCACCGGGGTCGACGAGCTCGAACAGCTGCGCACGACGCATGCCCGTTGCGGCATACGCGGCCTCGTCCTCGCTCCAGCGCCACGTGTCGGTGTCGATCGGCCACATGCCCTGGTAGTTCGCGGCGGTGTCCCGGAACGTCCCGGTGAGCCGGTGGGTGACGTAGCCCGACGAGGTGGTGACCCAGCCGACGTCGTCCTGCTCGGCGACGAACGGCCGGCCGACGCGGGCGTCCATCCAGCTCATCACGGGCTGGGCGAGCGACCCGTCGGCGCGGAGCACCGCCCGGCAGAACCGGATCGTGCAGAGACCGACCCCGACGATCTCGGACGGGTCGCCGGGGAACGCCGCCATCGCGATCCGGCACGCCGCGGCGATCGAGTCCCACAGGTCGTCGTCCGGATGCTCGACCACGCCGGGGGCCGGCGACCGGTTCGGCCGCAGTGGCACGCGCCCCTCGGACACGACCCCGCCCCGCTCGTCGAAGACCGTGACCTTCGACGACTGCGAGCCGTTGTCGATGCCGACGACGTACCGGGTCATGCGCTCGCGCGCCGGAACGACGTGTCCGGGTCGGCGGCGGCCGCCTGGATCGCACCGGGTGCCGGGAAGATCGTGC
The DNA here is from genome assembly GCF_047977705.1 of Curtobacterium sp. LFS084. NCBI lineage: Bacteria > Bacillati > Actinomycetota > Actinomycetes > Micrococcales > Microbacteriaceae > Curtobacterium > Curtobacterium sp. LFS084. The sequence continues at coordinate 39,548 of NZ_JBFPFM010000022.1, read as the reverse complement.
CCTTGTTCATGATGCCCTTCGGGTCGAACTGCGCCTTGAGCCCCTGCATGATCGCGAACGCCGAGCCGTGCTCCTCCTCGACCCACGGGGTGCGGTACTTGCCGACGCCGTGGTGGTGGACCATCGACCCGCCGTGGCGGAGGGCCTCCTCCACGATGATCGCGTTGAGGGGGATGTGGTACTTCTCGATCTCCTCCTCGGGCGCGCAGTCGATGCGGTAGTCGTAGACGAAGTACATGTTCGTGCCGGTCTGGTAGCTGTGCGACGAGTGGCCGCCGAGCATCGTCAGGTCGTCGGCGTACGGGTACTCCTCGCGGATGCGGCGCATGACCGCGTCGTACAGGTCGGCGACGGCCGACCAGTCCGCGGAGACCTCGGTCGTGTACCCGAGGTGCCGGTCGGTGAGCATGGCCTGCTTCTCGGCGTCGATCTTGTCCTGCCCCCAGTTGAGGTGCTCGAACCAGGACTCGATGAGCGACGGGTCGACCGGCTCGTGCTCGTGCTGGTCGAGGACGCGCTGGATCTCCTCGCTCGTGGCGCGGACGATGCCCTTCGGTCCCTCGGCGACGAACACCACCACGCACTTGCCCTTCGAGAAGTGCGAGAAGTGCTGGTTCGCGTCCTCCGGCGAGTACAGGCGCACGACGGACGGACGGAAGCCGTTCACGACGACCTCGCGGATGATCGCGACCCCGGTGCGCATGTCGTCGACGAGCGCGCCGTGGAACTCGTTGTTCTCCGGCATGTACTTGAAGACCTTGATCGTGACCTCGGTGATCACGCAGAGCGCACCCTCGTTGCCGATGACGACGTGGCGGATGTCCGGGCCGGCCGAGCGGCGCGGGACCGACTTGATCCGACGGACGCGACCGCCGGGGAACACGGCCTCGAGTCCGGTGACCATGTCCTCGATCGCGCCGTAGAGCGTGGAGAACTGCCCGATCGACCGGGTGGCGACGAGGCCGCCGTACTGGGCGAGGGGCTTGGACTGCGGCGAGTGCCCCGTGGTGAGGCCCTGCAGGCGGAGCTCGTCCTCGAGGCGCTGGAGCGGCACGCCCGCCTGCACCGTGACCTGCATGTTCTCCGGGTCGACGTGCAGGACGGCGTCCATGCGGGAGCAGTCGAGGACGACCGTGTCGACGACGCTCGTCTCGAGGCCGCCCTCGGTGCCGGTGCGGCCGGTGCGGGGGACGATGTTCACGACGTGCTCGTCGGCGAAGGCGAGGATCGCGGCGACGTCCTCGGTGGACTCGGCGTTGACGATCGCGACGGGCGTCGGAGCGTCGTGGATGCCGTGCACGGACTGGTACTTCTTGAACCGGTCGACGCTGGCGTCCAGCAGGTGCTGCTCGTCGGTGTCGAGCTGGTCGGGACGGACGATGGTCGCGAGACGCTCGAGGATCCCGGCGCGGTCGAGGGTGGCGGTCGATTCGATCATGGTGGTGAGCCCTTCGGTGGTGTGGGTCGGGTGTGCGGTGGGAGGGACTAGCGGACGAGGTACCCGCCGTCGACGGTGAGGGTGTGCCCGTTCACGTAGTCGGAGGCGCCCGAGGCGAGGAAGACGGTCGCGCCCATCAGGTCGGCGACGTCTCCCCAGCGGCCGGCGGGGATGTGGTCGAGGACGCGCTGGTTCGTCACCGGGTCGGTGCGGGTCTGCTCGGTGATCTTCGTGGCGAAGTACCCCGGCGCGATCGCGTTGACCTGCACGCCGTGCTGCGCCAGCTCGTCGCAGTAGGCCTTCGTGAAGCCGACGATCCCGTGCTTCGTCGCGGCGTACGCGGGCGACCACTGGCCGCCGAGGAACGCGAACAGCGACGCGATGTTGATGATCTTGCCGGAGCCCTGCGCCACGAGGTGCTTGCCGACCGCGTGCCCGAGGGCGAACGGCGCGGTGAGGTTCACGGCGACCATCGGGTCCCACTTCGCGCGGTCGAACGCCTCGACGTCGTCGAGCAGGCAGATGCCGGCCGAGTTGACGAGCACGTCGATGCCGCCGAGCGCCCGGGTGCACGCCTCGACGATCCGGGTCGGGGCGTCGGGGGCGGTGAGGTCGACCTCGAGGAACGCGTAGCGGCGCCCCTCGGCCTCGACGAGCGCCCGCGTGGTGCCGTCGTCGTCGACGACGCTCGGCACGAACACGTCGGCGCCGGCCTTGGCGAGTGCGAGCGAGAACGCCTGGCCGAGGCCGGAGTTCCCGCCGGTGACGATGGCCCGCTTGCCGGCGAGCGAGAACAGGTCCATCGAGAAGTCGCGGATGTCCATGGGGTGTGCAGTGTCCTTTCGAGGTGGGTCAGACGGCGACGGCGACGTCGGACGGCCGACGGTTCCGGAGTTCCCGCGCGCGGACGCGCATGGTGAGGGTGGTGAGGAGGACGCCGAGGACGGCTGCGCCGACGAGGACGGCGAACATCGTGGTGTAGCCGCCGCCCTGCTGCGGGACGCCGTTCGACGGGTCGCCGACCCACCAGGCGCCGAGGGCGGGGAGGAAGGCGTCCGGCAGGTAGGCGATGCCCGACGCGAGCCCGATCACGCCGCCGCGCTGGGCGAGCGGGACCTCGACCTCGCCGACCTGCGCCCAGTAGATCCCGCGCGAGGTGAAGACCGCGAGGCACATCACGGTCATGAGGGCCACGGCGACCCAGACGAGCGCCGGCTCGTGCGGCAGGACGAGGAACCCGACGGCACTCACCGCGGCGACGACGAACGCCCACCGGAGGAACGCGGGCGACGACCTCGTCCACCGGTCGACGAGCACGCCGCCGACCGGTCCGCCGACGATCTGGAAGACGTAGGTGCGCACGACGCCGATCGCGCCGAGGAGCACGACGGGCACCGCGAAGCCGTCCTGCAGCAGCGGGGTGAGGTACCCGAGCAGCGTGTAGAAGCAGTACATGAGCATGATCGAGACGCCGATCAGCCAGGTGTACTTGTTGCGGGCCGCCGCGCCGAGCTCTCGGAGGGTGACCGTCTGCCGCCCGACCTGGCCGAGGGCGTCGCGGTCGGTCCGGACGACGACGAGGACGAGCACCGCGAACGCCAGGCAGAGCACGCCGTAGATGCGCATCACCCAGAGGACGCCGCCGGTGTCCGCGATCGCCGCGGCGACGATGGCGGCGCCGATGAAGCCCACGACGGTGGACGTGATGCCGCGGACGCCCTCGAGCCAGCCGAACAGCTTGCCCTGCTCGTCGGCGTTCCCGAGCATCGAGACGAGCTTGACGAGCGACGACCAGTAGAGCCCCGTGCCGAGGACGGCCATGAGCACGTGCGCGACGACGATGCCGGTCTCGCCGGGGACCGTGGACAGCCAGAGGTCGACGGCGCCCATCCCCGCGAGCGCGATCACGATGAGCGCCCTGGGCGAGAAGCGGTCGGCGAACCAGCCGCCGCAGAAGTACATGAGCACGGCGACGGCGCCGAAGACCGACGTGATCTCGCCGTAGCGCTGGATGCTGAGGTGGAGCGCGTGCGCGGTGTCCGCGAGGAACACGAACCGGATGTACGCGACCTGGAAGATCGCACCGCCGGTCATCGACAGGACGATGAAGCTCGTCAGTCTGCGGGCTCTGGTCAAGACCACTCCTTCGTGGTGGGTGGGGGTTCGGTGGACGCAAAAAAGAGAACAGCGACACCCCAGCGCTGGTGCGCTGCGGGTGTCGCTGTTCTCTGAGGTCTGGAGCGACTGCCGTCCGCGGGCGGACGGCCGATCTGCAGTTGTGTGCTCCGGCTCGGGCGATATGCCGGATACGGGTTGACGGTAACCCATCGGATCCGGAAACGACAACTCAGGTCGCATGCATGCCGGAGGCGTGCATAATGATCTGGCTCGGAATGTGAACGTGCACATCGACGTGCTTCGGCCCCGGGCAGGAACGAGTAGCAATGGCGTCGACGCGGACACAACAACCGCGGTCGCCCAGCATCCGCGACGTGGCGCGGGTCGCCGGGGTGTCGCACCAGACCGTCTCACGGGTCCTCAACAACTCGGACGCCGTCGTCGCGGAGACCCGCGACAAGGTCCTCGCGGCGATGGAGCAGCTGCAGTACCGGCCGAACCGCGCCGCGCGGGCACTGGTGACGAGCCGCACGCACACGATCGGCGTGCTCACGGCGCAGCGGTCGCACTACGGTCCCGCGGCCACGATGCAGGCGATCGAGGACGCCGCGGTGAGGCGCGGGTACTCGGTCACGACGGCGAACATCGCCGCGGCGACCGACGAGGCGGTGCGGGACGGCCTCGGCCACCTGCTCGACCAGGACGTCGAGGGCATCATCGTCATCGCGCCGCAGCAGCGGGTGTTCGACCTCATCGAGGAACTCGGCATGCGGACGCCCTACGTCGCGCTCCGCACGAGCCACGCCGACGGTCCGTCGACGCTCTTCATCGACCAGATGGAGGGCGCCCGACTCGCCACCGCGCACCTGCTCGACCTCGGCCACGAGTACGTGCGGCACATCGCCGGACCACAGGACTGGATCGAGGCCGAGGCGCGGATGCAGGGCTTCCTGCGCGAGATGTCCGACCGCGACATGCCCGTCGTGCCGCCGATCCTCGGGGACTGGACCGCGGACTTCGGGTACCACGCCGGCCGCGAGCTACTGCGCTACCGCGACTGCACGGCGATCTTCTGCTCGAACGACGCGATGGCGCTCGGGGTCATGCACGCGGCCCGGTCGTACGGCCTCGACGTGCCGGGCGACCTGTCCGTGGTGGGCTACGACGACATCCCGGAGGCGAAGCACCTCTGGCCACCGCTGACGACCGTGCAGGTGGACTTCCCCGAGCTCGGTCGGCGCTGCGTCGAGCAGCTGCTCCCCGGGGACGACGCGGCGATGCTCCGCCCGATCGACCTCGTGCCGCAGCTGGTCGTCCGCGGCTCCACGAGCGCGCCGCGCAAGCGCTGACCCGCCGCCCCCGCGCAAGCGCCGACGCGCCGCCCCCGCGCAAGCGCCGACGCGCTGCCCAGCACCGTGCGTGTTCCCGCACCACGGGACGGACGCGCGGTGCCGAGTGGAGCCGAGCCGCGCCTCCCGGCCCCTGTGGACCCGCCCCGGTACCCCAACGCGGGGGACGCGCGGACCCGCGTTCCGCCAGATCACGCGGGCCGTTACGAAAACGCGACCAATCCGAATTGACAGGCGCGCCGATCCCGTGCGTAGTATTACCTCCGTTCCGCCGATGTGAACGGTCACATGGACCGTCACACAAGCAGGACACCGGACGCGACAACGAAGTCCACACAGACCTCCTGTGCCTTCGCTGCCGCAAGCAGGACCACCCGAAGGACTGCCGCATCGCAGCGGCAGAAGGAGATGCACCGTGGCGTCAACCCCGATCGACACCGGACTCGAGACCCGGTCGATCACCGCACCCGAGACGATCCTCGAGATGCGCTCGATCACCAAGGAGTTCCCTGGTGTCAAGGCGCTCTCCGACGTCTCGCTCAGCGTCCGTGCCGGCGAGATCCACGCGATCTGCGGCGAGAACGGCGCGGGCAAGTCGACCCTCATGAAGGTCCTCTCCGGCGTCTACCCGTACGGCACCTACGAGGGCGAGATCGTCTTCGAGGGCGAAGAGGTCCGCTTCAAGGACATCAAGCAGTCCGAGCAGGCCGGCATCGTGATCATCCACCAGGAGCTCGCGCTCATCCCGGAGCTCTCGATCACCGAGAACCTGTTCCTCGGCAACGAGCCGGGCAAGTTCGGCGTGATCGACTGGACCAGCGCCCAGCTCCGCGCCCAGGACCTGCTCGCCCGCGTCGGCCTCGCCGACGACCCGGACACGCAGATCAAGAACATCGGTGTCGGCAAGCAGCAGCTCGTCGAGATCGCCAAGGCCCTGCACAAGGACGTCAAGCTCCTCATCCTCGACGAGCCGACGGCGGCCCTGAACGAGAACGACTCCCAGCACCTGCTCGACCTCATCGTCGGGCTGAAGGCCAAGGGCATCTCGAGCATCATCATCAGCCACAAGCTGAACGAGATCGAGCAGATCGCCGACGAGATCACGATCATCCGCGACGGCAAGACCATCGAGACCCTGAACGTCAAGGGCGACGGCGTCAACGAGGACCGCATCATCCGCGGCATGGTCGGGCGCTCGCTCGAGAGCCGCTTCCCGGACCGCACCCCGAAGATCGGCGAGACCTTCTTCGAGGTCCGCGACTGGACCGTCCAGCACCCGCTCGACTCCTCGCGTCTGGTCTGCAAGGGCTCGAACTTCCACGTCAAGCGCGGCGAGATCGTCGGCTTCGCGGGCCTGATGGGTGCCGGCCGCACCGAGCTCGCGATGAGCATCTTCGGCCGCTCCTACGGCACGTGGCTCGGCGGCCAGATCATCAAGGACGGCGAGGAGATCAAGGTCGCCAACGTCCAGCAGGCGATCGAGCACGGCATCGGGTACGTCTCCGAGGACCGCAAGGCGCTCGGCCTCAACCTGCTCGACACCGTCAAGCGGTCGACCGTCGCGGCCGACCTCCCGAAGATCTCCAAGGCCGGCGTCGTGGACTCCCTCGAGGAGTACAACGTCGCCGAGAAGTACCGCAAGATGCTCCGCACCAAGGTGCCGACCGTCGAGGAGAACGTCGGGAAGCTCTCCGGCGGGAACCAGCAGAAGGTCGTCCTGTCGAAGTGGATGTTCACCGACCCGGACATCCTCATCCTCGACGAGCCGACCCGCGGCATCGACGTGGGCGCCAAGTTCGAGATCTACGGCATCATCCAGCAGCTCGCCGCAGAGGGGAAGGGCATCATCCTCATCTCCTCCGAGCTCCCCGAACTCCTCGGCCTCTCCGACCGGATCTACACGATCTTCGAGGGCCAGATCACGGCCGACATCCCCTCGGAACAGGCCGATCCAGAAACGCTCATGCGCAGCATGACCTCCGCGCGGAAGGGCGCTCTCGTCTCATGAAGAACCTGAAACTGCTGTTCGGCAAGGGCAACAGCATCGGCCAGTACGGCATGATCATCGCGTTGATCGCGATCGTGATCTTCTTCTCGATCACGACGAACGGCCTGATCCTCGAGCCGACGAACGTCATCAACCTGTTCCTGCAGTACTCCTACATCCTCATCCTCGCGCTCGGCATGGTGATGGTGATCATCGCGGGCCACATCGACCTCTCGGTCGGTTCGGTCGCGGCGTTCGTCGGCATCATCGTCGCGCAGTCGATCTCCGTGTGGCACTGGCCGGTCTGGGCCGCGATCATCCTCGGCCTCGCCGTGGGTGCGCTCGTCGGTGCCTGGCAGGGCTTCTGGGTGGCGTTCGTCCGGGTGCCGGCCTTCATCGTGACGCTCGCCGGTCAGCTCATCTTCCGCGGTGCGAACCAGATCATCGGACAGTCGACCTCGGTGCCGACCCCGGACTCGTACAACGTCATCGGTGCCGGCTACCTCGGCGACTTCGGCCCGGACTTCGGCTTCTCGAACGGCACGCTGCTCATCGGCCTCGCCACGATCATCGCGCTCATCGTCATCGAGGTGCGTGGCCGCGGCCGCCGCAAGAAGATGCAGGCCGAGGTCCCGCCGCTGTGGGTGTCGATCGTCCGCACGGGCATCCTCGTCGCCGTCACGCTCGTCGCGACCTACCTGTTCGCCGCCGGCCCCGTCGGCACGTCGATCCCGATCGTCGCGATCATCCTCGGCGTCCTCACGATCATCTACGGCTTCATCACGAAGAACACGATCTTCGGCCGCCAGGTCTACGCCGTCGGTGGCAACGCCAGCGCCGCGGTCCTCTCCGGCGTCAGTGCCCGCAAGGTCAACTTCTTCGTCATGGCGAACATGTCGGTCCTGGCCGCCGTCGCCGGCATGGTCTTCGTCGGCTACTCGAACGCCTCCGGCCCTGCTGACGGCACCGGCTGGGAGCTCGACGCGATCGCCGCCGTGTTCGTCGGTGGCGCCGCGGTCGCCGGTGGCATCGGCACCATCTCCGGGTCGATCATCGGTGGTCTCGTGATGGCGCTCCTGTCCAACGGTCTCCAGCTCATGGGCATCGAGTCGAACAAGGTGCAGATCATCCGTGGTCTCGTGCTCCTCGTCGCGGTCGCCTTCGACGTCTACTCGAAGTCCCAGGGTCGTCCGTCGCTGATCGGCGGCATGATGCGCCAGTTCCAGCGCAAGGACACCGAACAGAACACGGTCGAGGCCCAGCAGCCGCGGTCCATCGAGGACCAGCCGCAGAAGGTCAACACCCAGTAGAACGTGGCGCCGGGCGGGTCAGTCCGCCCGGCGCACGAATCCCCACCACCACAGCACCACCCCTCAACGAAGAGAAAGCAATCTCATGCGCAAGAAGCTCATCGCCGGCATCGGCCTGGCCCTCGTCGCGGGCCTCGCCCTCAGCGGCTGCTCCGCACGCGGGACCTCCGGTTCGGACTCCGCCAGCACGGAGATCAAGAAGGGTGACCTGATCGGTGTCGCCCTGCCGGCCAAGACCTCGCAGAACTGGGTGCTCGCGGGCGCCGCGTTCGAGAAGTCGATCGAGGACGCCGGCTTCAAGGCCGACATCCAGTACGCCAACGCCGGCAACCCCGTCCCGGACCAGCAGTCGCAGATCTCGGGCATGGTCACCAAGGGTGCGAAGGTCGTCATCATCGGCGCCGCCGACGGTTCGCAGCTCGGCTCGCAGGTCAAGGCCGCCAAGGCGAAGGGCGTCACCGTCATCGCCTGGGACCGCAACATCCTGAACACCAAGAACGTCGACTACTACGTGGCGTTCAACAACTACAAGGTCGGCCAGCTGCAGGCGCAGGCACTCCTCGACGGCCTCAAGGCCGAGAAGGGTGACGGCCCCTACAACATCGAGCTCTTCGCCGGTTCGGCGGACGACGCGAACGCGACCGTGTTCTTCAACGGTGCGATGAACGTGCTCGAGCCGAAGATCAAGGACGGCACCGTCAAGGTCACGTCCGGCCAGGAGACCTTCCAGAAGGTCCAGACCAAGGGCTGGCTCGCGCAGAACGCCCAGTCGCGCATGACCGACCTGCTCTCGCAGTACTACTCGGGTGACACCAAGCTCGACGGCGTCCTGTCGCCGAACGACACGCTCGCCCGCGCCATCCTCACCGCGACGAAGGCCGCCGGCAAGCCGAACCCCGTCGTCACCGGTCAGGACTCCGAGACCGCGTCGATCCCGCTCATCATGCAGGGTACGCAGTACTCGACGATCTACAAGAACACCACCGAAGAGGCGCAGGCCGCCATCGACCTCGTCTCGACGCTGTCGAAGGGTGACAAGCCCGACACCAAGATCGACAAGACGAACAACTACAACGGCGTCAAGACGGTCCCGGCGATCGAGCTGACCCCGGTCCTCGTCACCAAGGAGAACGCGGTCGAGGCCTACAAGGGCAACGACACCCTCGAGGCACTCGCCAAGAAGGGCTGATCTCCCCGATCACAGCACGACGACGGCCCCGTCTCGCTCCGGCGAGACGGGGCCGTCCCGCGTTCGCGGTGCGCCGTTCTCTCCTGCGGCGGTGACCGTTCCGGTTCACGGAACCCGGTGATCGCGAACCAGGACGGTCAGCGCCACGACCGGGAACGTCCGTCGGCCGCGCCTCGTGCGGACGGGAGGCACGGTTCCGGGCGACTCGCATCCCGCGTCCGTCAGCCGGTCCGGTCCACCGCCCCGGTCGCGCTCCGTCGGTCACCGCGCGCCGTGTGCGCGGCGCGCAGGCGCTGCACCGCCGCGCAGAGCGAGGGCACGTCCACCCGCGCCGTCCCGAACACGACGGCCGGCGTGGTGTCGAAGTACCGCCGGGTGAGCCGCTCGCCGAGGAGCGAGACACGCGACCACGGGATGCCGGGTTCGGTCGACGTCACCGCGCTCGGGAGCATCCGCACCGCCTCGCCGATCTCGACCAGCCGCATCCGGACCGCGTCGTACACGAGGTCCTCCGGTAGCGCATCGTCGTCGACGTACCGCCCGATGACCCCACACGCGTGGATGACGTCCTCGAGCCGGTCCTCGAGGTCGCGGCTCACAGCGGCACCGCGTCGCGGACGGCGTCGCCGCCCATGCCGGCCGCGTCCACGACGTCGACCCGGACGCCGAGGAGCTGCTCGGCCTCGTCCTGGATCCGCATGAGCGCGAAGATGCCGAGCCCCGCCTCGAGGTCCACCATGAGGTCGACGTCGCTCGCCGGACCGTCGTCGCCACGGGCGACACTGCCGAACAGCCGGGGGTTCCGGCCGCCGAGTCGCGTGACGATCGCGACGAGGTCACGCCGCGCTGCCATCACCCGCTCGCGGAGCGGGGGCGACTCCTCGACGGGGTGCAGGTCGATCTCGGTGGTGAACCCGGCGGCGAGCAGGAGGCGTTGCAGCGCGGCGAGGGACGGCTCGCGACGCCCGTTCTCGTAGGTGCTGATGACGCTCTGCGTGACGCCGGCGCGCTCCGCGAGCTGCACCTGGGTGAGTTCGGCGCGGAGACGGGCGTCCCGGATGAGCCCGGCGGCCGACACTGGCAGCACGGGTCGTGGGGTGGCTACGGACATGTCGCCACGATACACAGAATGCGAAATGTCGTCCGGTCGACCGGCGTCAGGGGCGGCGGGAGACGTCCGTCCGCAGGAAGTTCTGCGCCGAGCGGGACGGTGTCGGCCCCCGCTGGCCCTGGTAGCGCGACTGGTACTCGGCCGAACCGTAGGGCTTCTCGGCCGGGCTCGAGAGCTGGAAGAAGCAGAGCTGGCCGATCTTCATGCCCGGCCAGAGCTTGATGGGCAGGGTCGCCACGTTCGAGAGCTCGAGCGTGACGTGGCCGGAGAAGCCCGGGTCGATGAAGCCCGCCGTCGAGTGGGTCAGGAGCCCGAGGCGACCGAGCGAGCTCTTGCCCTCGAGCCGCGCCGCGATGTCGTCGGGGAGTGTCACGACCTCGTACGTCGAGCCGAGGACGAACTCCCCCGGGTGCAGCACGAACGCCTCGTCCGGGTCGGTCTCCACGAGCCGGGTGAGGTCGGGCTGGTCCGTCGCCGGGTCGATGTGCGGGTACTTGTGGTTGTCGAACAGCCGGAAGAACTTGTCGAGCCGGACGTCGATGCTCGACGGCTGGACGAGCGAGGCGTCGTACGGGTCGAGGCCGATCCGGCCCTCGGCGAGCTGGGCGGTGATGTCGCGGTCGGAGAGCAGCACGCGACGAGCCTAGCGGCAGCCGCACGGGCGCCGGTAAGCTGCGAGGCTGCCCAGCGTCGGGCGGCGTCACACGGCCGGGAGGAACGACATGACCGCGTACACCGTGCACGAGATCGACGTGCCCGTGACGATGGGCGACGACCCCGCGACGGTGCAGTCCTTCCGCGACTGGGTCCGCGTGCAGAACGCCGCCGAGGTCGCCGTCACCGGGTTGCCCGAGATCCTCTGGACCCCCGAGGAGCAGCTGCCGTACCTGCTCGACAGCGCGGCACCGAGCCGGCTCTTCGTGGTCCGGGACGCCGGCGGGGAGGTCGTGGCCGCCGGCTCCTACGACACGAAGCAGGCGGCGGGCACCCCGAACTGCTGGCTCGCGGTCGCCGTCGCACCCGAGCACCAGCGCCGCGGCATCGGCACGCTGCTGGCCGACCACCTCGAACGACTCGCCCGCGCCGACGGCCGCACGCAGTGGAAGACGTACGCGGTGTCGCGCCAGGTCGGCCCGGCCTCCGGCCCCGGGTACCTCGTGCCGCCCACCGGCCACGGCGCCGTGCCGGAGGACGAGGCCGGCACGCGGTTCCTCACCGGACGCGGCTGGCGGTTCGGGCAGGTCAACCGGATCAGCCGCCTCGCGCTGCCCGCCGACCACTCCGTCGTGCGCGAGCTCCACGACCGGGCGGTGACCGCCGCCGGACCGGCGTACCGGGTGCACGCCTGGACCGGGCCGACGCCGGAGCAGTGGCTCGACGGCATCGCGCTCCTCGAGACGCGGATGAGCACCGACGCCCCCGAGGGTGACATGGAGGAGCCGGAGGACGTCTGGACCCGGGAGCGTCTGACGGAGCACGAGGCGAACCTGGAACGCTCACCCCGCACGATGGTCACGGTCGCGGTCGAGCACCTGCCGACGACCACCCTGGCCGGTTTCACGCAGCTCGCGGTGCCCGACGCCGCCCACCAGCCGGTCATGCAGGGCGACACGCTCGTGCTGCGGGAGCACCGCGGGCACCGGCTCGGCTGGCTCCTCAAGGTTGCCGGCATCGAGCGCATCGAACAGGACTTCCCCGGGCACCCGTCGATCATCACGTTCAACGCCGAGGAGAACCGCCCGATGCTCGACGTCAACGAGGCCGTCGGGTTCGTCGGTGTCGGGAGCGAGGGCATCTGGGAGCGGCGCGTCTGACGGCGTGGCCTGAGGCGGGCCGCAGCCGGTGCGCGCGACGCACGCCGCGCCTCCAGGCCCCGACGCCTACCATTGGACGGTCATGACCGTCACGTCACCCGAAACCCAGCCAGGAGGCGCGGCGCCGGAATCGGCGCCCGTCACCGCGCGCACGTCCACCGTCGCGACGGTCCTCGTCGTCGCCGTCCCGTTGGCGGTGGCGTGCTCGATCCTCGGGATGACGCTCACCGGCGCCTTCACCGCGAACCAGCAGCTGGTGTCCGCCGGCGACCTCGTCGAGTACGGGCTGCCCGTCGCCCGCGTGGTGCACGACACCATGGCGGCGCTGACGATCGGGCTGCTCGTCGTCGCCGCCTTCGCGCTGCCGGCACAGAAGAAGGACCACCGGGCGATGTCGAGCGTGCAGCACCGCGCCGCGCGCTGGGCGGCCGTGACCGGGGCGGTCTGGTTCCTCGCCGCCGTCGTCGGGATCGTGCTGACGGGCGCGAACACCCTCGGCGTGCCGCTGACGAACCCCGTGTTCGCCCGCAACTTCCTGCTCTTCGCGTTCCAGGTCGAGATCGGGCAGGCGCTCGTGGTCTCCGCCGTGGCGATCCTCGTCGCCACCGTCGTCGCGGCCTTCGCCACCCGCGTGACGACGCTCGCGGTCGCGACGGTCGCCGGGTTGTTCGCGCTGCTGCCGCTCGCGCTCTCCGGGCACGCCGCCGGGTCGCTCGAGCACGCCAACGCGGTGAACTCGCTCGCGGTCCACCTCGTCGCCGTCTGTGTCTGGGCCGGTGGCCTCGTCGCCGTCGTGGCCCTGCGGACGCGCACCAAGGGCGCCACGGGCCGCGTGGTGTCGCGGTACTCGACGCTCGCCGGGTGGGCGTTCGCCGCGGTCGCCTTCTCGGGCATCGTGAACGCGTCCCTCCGCCTGACCGGACCGCTCGACCTGTTCACGACGACGTACGGGTGGCTCATCACCGTCAAGGCCGCCATCCTCGTGCTGCTCGGGCTCGCCGGGGTCGTCCAGCGTCGTCGGCTCGTGCCCGGGCTCCTCCGCGCGCCGCTCGACCGCCGACTGTTCGTGCGGTTCGCCCTCGCCGAGATCGTCTTCATGGCGATCGCGATCGGTGTCTCGGTCGCCGTCTCACGCTCGCAGCCGCCGATCCCGCAGACCCCGGAGACCGGCGACGACACCCGCTCCGGGCTCATCGGCTTCCCGTACCCGCCGGCGCAGACCGTGCAGACCTACCTGACCGAGTGGCACATCGACTGGGTGTGGCTCGCGCTCGCGGTCGTCGGGGCGGGCTGGTACCTGCTCGCCGTCCGGAAGCTCCACCGGCGCGGCGACTCGTGGCCGGTCGGGCGCACCGTCGCCTGGCTCCTCGGGTGCGCGTTGTTCATCTGGACGACCTCGGCCGGGCCGGCGGTCTACGGCATGATCCACTTCTCGTCGCACATGATCCAGCACATGCTGCTGATGATGTTCGTGCCGCTGCCGCTGGTGCTCGGCGGCCCGGTGCTGCTCGCGCTCCGCACCCTGCCGGTCCGCAACGACGGGTCCCGCGGCGCCCGTGAGTGGCTCATGCTGTTCACGCACTCGCGGTACATGCAGTTCCTCGCGAAGCCGGCCGTCGCCGGGGTGATCTTCGCAGGGTCCCTCGTCGTGTTCTACTTCACGCCCGCCTACGAGTACGCCATGCAGTCGCACGAGTGGCACGTCGCGATGGTCGTGCACTTCGTGTTCAGCGGCTACCTGTTCTTCTGGGTGTTCATCGGCGTCGACCCGGGCCCGAAGCGTCCGCAGTACCCGATCCTCATCATCGCCCTGCTCGCGACCCTGGCCTTCCACGCGTTCTTCGGTGTCGCGGTGATGACCTCGGAGTCCGTGTTCGCGATCGACTGGTTCCACGCGCTCGGTCAGACGAACGACGCCGCGCTCCTCGCCGACCAGCACACCGGCGGCGGGATCGCGTGGGGAGCGTCCGAGCTGCCGATGGTGTTCGTGGCGCTCCTCGTGGTGCGGAACTGGGTGCGGTCGGACTCACGCGACGCGAAGCGCCTCGACCGCAAGGCCGAGCGTGACGGGGACGCCGACCTCAAGGCCTACAACGAGCAGCTCGCCGCGATGCACGACCGCGACTGACGCGCCGGGCGGCGGCGTGGGGCGGCGGCTCGGGGGGGGGGGGGGGCTGCTCGGGGCGGCTGCCGCGCCGCCGCTCAGTCGCCGTGGACGATGCAGACCGCGTCGAGGTCCATCGCGGCCTCGAGCGCGGCGGAGATCCCGGACTCGCCGTCCGCGCCGGCCGGCGTCACGGTGTCCACCCACCACAGCGGCGTCGACAGCGTCGGGGCGTCCGGCAGGATCCGTTCGACCTCGTCGAGGGCGTCCACCCGCCGGACCCCGAGCACGGTGATCACAGGGTGCGTGGCGTCACGACAGACCTGCATGACCGGGCCGTCGTCGAGGGCGCGGACACCCCAGCCCTCGTCGTGCAGCAGCAGGGCCTCGGCGACGTCGCGCGTCTCGACCGGTCCGCGGCAGAGGAGCGTGACGTCACGGGGCACGGCGACCGCCGAACACGTGCGAGCCGTCCCCGACGTGGCCGTCCAGCGTGCCCTCGTCATGGGCGGGGTCGAGCGGAGCGCCGCCGACGAGGTGCAGGAAGCGGTCCTCGTCGATCCGGTCGAGGAACGCCTCGAGCGCCTGCCAGCCGTCGTCGAGGCGGACGACCAGGCCGCCGCCGCCGAACGTCGAGGTGGTGGTGCGCGGCGGGGGCCACACGCCGTCCCGGTCGAGGAACTCGGTGGCCTCGGGACCGACGACGACCGCGAGCGGCTCCGGCTCGCCGTGCGACACGGCCCGGACGAGGTGGTCGGCGTCGCCACGGCGCTGCATGACGACGCCGAAGACGGGTTCGACGTCCTCGGCCACGCGGTGCACGGCGTCCAGCAGCTTCGGGGCGAGGGACCGGTCGGTGCCGTCCTCGGGCACCGTGAGCACGGCGGACATCGTCTCGACCACCACGCCGTCGAGCAGGTGCGCGGTCATCGTCGCCGAGAACCCCTCGCCCACGGCGTACGACGTCGACACGGCCGGCGCCTCGTGCTTGGCGTACTGCGTGACGACCCAGCGGTCCCACGGCACGGTGAGCGGTTCGGCGGTGCCCCAGCGGGTGGGGCAGGTGCCGACGGTCTCGCACAGCGCCTCGATCGCGGAGCCGATGTCGACGGCGCGCTCGGAGTGGTGCCGGAGCGTGAGGTCGATGCTGATCTGGCGCACCGAGTCGCGGGCCACCGGGTGCTCGGGCGACGGTGTCCCGACGAGCTCCGGGCCGCGGTGCACGAAGTCCTCGATGCGCGAGGCGGTGACGCCCGTCCGACCGTCCCGGAGGGTGCCGTCCGGGTCGGTCACTGCCCAGGCCGCGCCGTACGCACCGAGGGCGTGCCGGAGCGCCGGGGTGAGGGCCGATCCGGGGCCGGTGCGGAGCAGGACGAAGCGTCCGGAGTCCGCTGCCCGACGGAGCAGAGAGGCGAGCGCCTCGGTCAGCCACACCACCGGCGAAGCCGAGTCGACCACGATCGCGGGGCCGACCACGTCGTCGATGAGGGGATGCCTGACCATCCGGGTCCTCCTCGGGTTCGCGGGTCGTGCGGATCCACCTGGACGGTACACACGAGGGCGACACCTGTCCGTCGGACGGACCGGCTCACAGCGGAGACACGGGTGCGGTCGGGAGGTGCGGTGCGAGCGGGCAACGCCACGCTCGGCGGGCACTCGGCTGGCGTCCAGCGCAGAATCCGCTAGGCTTGCCACGTCCCGCTGAGCGGGCGCGCGAGTGTAGTTCAATGGTAGAACTCCAGCTTCCCAAGCTGGTAGCGCGGGTTCGATTCCCGTCACTCGCTCCGACACGAAGGGCCGCCCGACCGGGCGGCCCTTCGTCGTTCCACCAGTGGCACCGTCGAGGGATCGCGACTCGCCGACACCCTCCTGTCTTGCGCATCTGGCATTTCACCGGCATCATTCTTATCGTCCGACCACGAGGGTCGGGTCTGGCAACGCCGCCAGGACGAGAGGACACCGCCACGCCGTCTCGAAGCTCACGCTCGCGTTCGCGGTCCCGGCCCTGACGGCCCTGGCCACGTCGATCGGCCTCGGGATCTGGGGCGACCTCTCGCCAGCGGGATCCACGCTGCAGCACGTCCTGTTCACCTTCGCCACCACCGTCGGGCTGGCTGCCGTCGCGATCGGCGTGGTCGGGGCGAGTGTCGTGCGAGCCAGGATCCGACGCTCGCGACGGGGCGGCTAGGCACCGCCGCCTCGGGCGCTCCGGCGATCCACCGACGGAAGCCGAGGCGTGCGGGCAGCGTCCAGGGCCGCGCGCGAGAGTGCTGTCATGCGTGCCACTGCCCCGTTCGTCGTCGGCGTCGTCGCGGCCCTCGCCCTCACCGGATGCAGCGCCGGTGCCGCCCCTCGTCCGACCGGCACCGCCAGCACTGCGACGGCTACACCGACACCGACACCGAGCATCGGGGCCGCCGACCGCACCGCCGTCGACCGGACGCTCGCCGGCCTCGAGCGGGAGTACGACGCCACCGTCGGCGTCGTCGCCACGGACACCACGACCGGCGAGACCGTCGCGTACGGCGGCGACCGGCGTTTCGGGTACGCGTCGACGCTCAAGGTGTTCGCGGCGGCGGCGTTCCTCCGCCAGGTGCACGGCGCCGACCGGGACGAGCGCGTGCGGTGGACCGCGGCGGACGCCACCGCCGCCGGGCACACCCCCGTGACGAGCGCGCACGTCGCCGACGGCCTGACGCTCGCCCAGCTCGCCGAGGCCGCCGTCCGACAGAGCGACAACCTCGCCCTGAACCTCGTCCTCGACCGCATCGGCGGACCCGCTGGGCTCGGCCGGGCCCTGACGGAGCTCGGGGACCGGACGACCGAGGTGGTGCACGACGAACCCTCGCTCAACACGATCGAGCCCGGCAGCACCGCGGACACCACGACCCCGGCGGCGTTCGCGGCGGACCTCGCGACGGTGCTCGACGGACGGACGCTCGGCCGCTCCGACACCGCACTCCTCGAACGGTGGATGAGCGGCAACGCCACGGGCGACACCCTGGTCCGCGCCGGCGCACCGGCCGGGTGGACGGTCGCGGACAAGTCCGGGGGCGCCGGCGGCATCCGGAACGACGTCGCACGCGTCACGCGACCGGACGGCGGCCCGATCGTCATCGCCGTGCTCACGGCGCGCAACGAGCCCGACGCCGCGTACGACGACGCCCTGGTCGCGCGGTCCGCCCGCGCGGTGCTCGCCGCGTTCGCGGGCTGACGGTCACGCGGCGTCACACGGCGTCATCCACGACACCTGTCGGCAACACACGACAACTACGATCTGGTCATGTCCTCCCCCGACTCCCCCACGGTCGTCGTCGGCGCCGGCATCATCGGCCTGAGCACCGCGTGGCACCTGGCCGACCTCGGCCAGCGCGTCGTCCTCGTCGACAGCGGCCCCGCCGCCGGCGGGACGACCACCGCTGGTGCCGGGTTCGTCGGACAGTGGGCGGCCGGGTACGCCTGGTACTGGAACGAGTCCGAACGCGACGTCGAGCAGTACGGCATCGACTTCTACCGGCGGCTGGCCGAGTCCGGGAACGGGCCGACCGGGTACCGCCGGAACGGCAACGTCTGGCTGACGGTCACCGACCAGGGCCGCGCGGACCACATCCCGCCGTTCGAGGACCACCCCCTGCGACCGGCTGGTGCCAGGACGCTCACCCCGGACGAGGCGGCGGACCTCGTCCCCGGCCTCGACCCGTCCGCGGTGACGGCCGGGTTCCTCCACCCGGACGGCATCCAGATCAGTGCGCCGGACACGGCCGCGGCCCTGGTCCGGGCACTGCACGCGCGCGGGGTCGCGTTCCGCGAGCACACCACGGTCACGGGCCTGGAGGCGCGGGACGGCTCCGTCACGGGCGTCCGGACCGCGAGTGGCGAGGTCATCGACGCCGCGCGGGTCGTCCTCGCGGCCGGCAGCTGGACGAACGCACTGCTCGCGCCCCTCGGTCGCGAGCTCCCGACGGTGCGGGTGGTCGCGAGCCGCCTCGTCACGAAGCCGTTCGGCCTCCCGCAGACGCTGCCGACCCTGATGCTCCCCGAACTCGAGGGGCTGTGGATCCGCGAGCACCGCGGCGGCCTGACGTACGGCGCCGGCAGCGGGTACGAGGCGCTCTTCGTGCGCGGTGCCGGCCGCGACACCGAACCCGAGCGCCGACCGGACCGCCCCGACCTCGTCGAGGCCATGCGCACCGCCCTGCACCCGATCGTCGCGGCGCTGCTGCCGGGCGCCGCGGCTGCACTCGCCGACGACGAGACCGTCACACAGGGGGTCGTGTCGATGACGGCGGACCGGAACTTCATCGTCGGCCCAGTCCCGGAGCTCGCCGGCCTCGTGGTCGCCGGCGGGGACAACGAGTCCGGCGTCACCCACGGCCCCGGGCTCGGTCGGATCGCCGCCGAGCTGAGCGTCACCGGGTCGACCACCCTCGGCGACGCGAGCCGCTACGACCCCGCCCGGTTCCCGGCAAGCGCACCGAGCGAGGCCGACGTCGTCTCGCTCATGCCGGCCCGCCGTGAGGCCGACGCCCGACGAGCCGGAGCGACGGCATGAGCGACCAGACGACGACGCACGTCGTGATCGGCGGCGGGGTGGTGGGTGCCGCCACCGCGTACGCCCTGGCCACCCGCGGCGAGCGCGTCCTGCTCGTGGAACAGCACCAGCGCGGCCACCACCGCGGTTCCTCGCACGGTGCGACCCGGATCTTCCGGCAGGGCTACGCCGATGCCGAGTACGTCGCGCTGACGACCCGGGCGCTCGCACTCTGGGAGGCGCTCGAGACCGCGGCCCACGAAGAGCTGATCGTCCGGACGGGCGCCGTCGACCACGGCCGCCCCGAGGTCGTCGACGCCATCGCCGCGGCGCTCGCGGACGCCGGGATCGCCCACGAGGCCCTCAGCCCGGACGCCGCTGCCGAGCGCTGGCCGGGCATCGCGTTCGAGGGGCACGTCCTGACGCACGCGACCGCGGGGCGGATCCGGTCCGACCGCGCGATCGAGGTGTTCCTCACGCTGGCCGAGCGCACGGGACTCGTCGACCTCCGGTTCGACACCCGGGTCACCGGCCTCGACGATCACGGGGACGACGTGACCGTACGGCTGTCCGACGGGTCCGCCCACCGCACGTCGTCGGTGATCGCCGCCGTGGGGTCGTGGGCGCCCACGCTGGTCGGCGACCTACTCGCGGAACGCGGGGCGCGCCTCCCGGCCCTCCGTGTCACGCAGGAGCAGCCCGCCCACTTCCCCAGCCACCTGCCGGACGAGGCGTGGCCGAGCTTCGTGCACTGGGCCGACGGGGACGACGTCTACGGCCTGCTCACCCCGGGCGAGGGCGTCAAGGTCGGCTTCCACGGCACCGGCCCCGTGGTCGACCCGGACCACCGCGACTTCACCCCGGTGCCCGCCGAGGCCGAGCGGCTGCAGGCGTACGTCGCCCGGTACGTGCCCGGGGTCGACGCGACGAAGCCGACCTTCATCAGCTGCCTCTACGACAACTCCCCCGACGAGGACTTCGTCATCGACCGTCGCGGTCCGGTGACCGTCGCGACCGGGTTCTCCGGCCACGGCTTCAAGTTCGCTCCGCTGCTCGGCGTCATGATCGCCGACCTCGCGACCGACGGGCCACCACCCCCGGCCCGGTTCTCCCTCTCGAAGCACCACCCCACCCCCACAGGACGATGACCACCCGACTCCTCAGCGCCATCGCGCTCACCGCCGCCACCGCCGCCGTGCTCACCGGCTGCGCCTCCACCGGCTCGTCCGGCACCGACGCCGTCGACGGACTCGTCGTCGGCACCACCGACGTCGTGACGTCCCTCGACCCGGCCGGCGCCTGGGACCGCGGGAGCTACACCGTGCAGACGCAGCTGTACCAGCACCTGCTCACCTACCCTGCCGGGAAGACCACGACCAGCCCCGAGGTCGCGAAGTCCTGCGACTTCACCGACGGCACGCACTACGTGTGCGAGATCCGGGACGGGCTGCGGTTCTCGAACGGCGACGACCTGACCGCGAAGGACGTGGTGTTCTCGTTCGAGCGGCAGGTGTCCCTCGGGTCGAAGAACGGCCCGGGGTCGCTGCTGGCCAACATGGCGTCGGTGTCGGCGTCCGGCAGCACCGTGACGTTCACCCTGAAGCAGGCCGACGACCAGACGTTCCCGTACGTGCTCGCGAGCATGGCGGGGGCGATCGTGGACTCGAAGGTGTTCTCGGCGACGACGGTGCACGCGAACGACGGGGTGGTGGGATCCGGGCCCTACGCGCTGCAGGACGCCGCGGACGGTGGGGCGACGATCGCCCT
Organism: Curtobacterium sp. LFS084; assembly: GCF_047977705.1. NCBI lineage: Bacteria > Bacillati > Actinomycetota > Actinomycetes > Micrococcales > Microbacteriaceae > Curtobacterium > Curtobacterium sp. LFS084. The sequence continues at coordinate 18,830 of NZ_JBFPFM010000022.1, read as the reverse complement.
CACCGCGAACGACCACTACGACGGCGACGCTCCGGCCACGAAGAGCGTGACGATCAAGCAGTACACGAAGTCCGCCGACCTCAAGCTCGCCGTGCAGAAGGGCGACGCCGACGTCGCGTACCGCCAGCTCACGCCGACGGAGGTCACCTCGCTGTCGTCGGACGACTCCCTGCAGACCGTGCACGGCGACTCCGGCGAGATCCGGTTCCTGGCGTTCAACCTCGACACGATGCCCGGGAAGGACAGCGCCCAGAAGCAGGCGATCCGGCAGGCCGTCGCGGCGTCGATCGACCGTCAGGCCATCGCGAAGGACGTCTACCAGGACACCTACGCGCCGGCGTACTCGATCGTCCCGAGCGGGTTCACCGGTGCGACCGAGGCGTTCCGGTCCCTGTCGGGCGAGGACGCGAAGGCCATCCTGCAGCAGGCCGGGGTGACCACGCCCGTGACGCTGCCCATCGAGTACACGACGGACCACTACGGCTCGGGTTCCGACGACGAGTACGCGCTCATCGCGCAGCAGCTCGAGGACACGGGCCTGTTCCGGGTCGACCTGCAGTCGGCGAGCTGGGACACCTACGTCGGGAACGTCGGCAAGGGCGAGTACCCCGTCTTCCAGCTCGGGTTCTTCCAGGACTACCCGGACGCCTCGTCGTACCTCACCCCGGCCTACGGCGCCGCGGACGTCAACCTGCTCGCGAACCACTTCGACGACGCCACGGTGCACGACCTCGTCGCCGCGCAGGCCGTCGAGCCGGACACGGCGAAGCGGACGCAGCAGATCGAGCAGATCCAGCGGGACACCGCCGAGTCGGTCCCGCTCATCCCGCTGCTCGCCGGGCACGAGAACGTCATCGGGCAGAAGTCGTTGACCGGGCTGTCGGAGTCCGTCGACGCGTCCGGCGAGTTCCGCATCTGGGAGATCGGCCGCTCGTGAGCCCGTCAGCCCTCCGCGACGCCGTCCGCGGCCGCCTGCCCGAGGGGCTCGAGGACCTGGCCGCGCTCGTGGCGATCCCGTCCGTCCACGACCCGGCCGTGCAGTCGCTCGACGACTGCCACCGGGTCGCGGAGGCGGTGCGGGTCGCGTTTGCGGACCTCGGTCTGGAGGCGCGGCTCGCCACCACCGCGGACGGCTCGCGGGCGGTCATCGCGACCCACCCCGCACCCGCCGGTGCACCGACGGTACTGCTCTACGCGCACCACGACGTGCAGCCGGCCGGGGACCTGTCCGCCTGGACGAGCGATCCGTGGACGCTCACCGAACGGGACGGTCGCCTGTACGGCCGGGGCGCGGCGGACTGCAAGGGCGGGATCGTCACGCACCTCGTGGCCCTGCGGGCGCTGCTCGACGTGCACGGGACGTTCCCGGTCGGGCTCGTCGTCCTCGTCGAGGGCTCGGAGGAGCAGGGCACCGACGGCCTCGAGCAGTACGTGACCGACCACGCCGCCGACTTCCGGCACGTGGACACCGCCGTCGTGATGGACGCCGGGAACGCCGCGGTCGGCGCTCCCGCGCTCGTGACGACGCTCCGCGGCACCGCGTTCGTCGAGCTCCGCGTCCGGGCACTGCGGGGGAACGTGCACTCCGGGATGTTCGGAGGCGCGGCACCCGACGCGATCGCAGTACTCGTCGCCCTGCTCGCGTCGCTCCGGGACGACACCGGGGACACCACCGTCGACGGGCTCGACGCGTCCGAGACCTGGGCCGGCCTGCCCTACGACGCCGACCGGTTCGCCGCCGACGCCGGACTGCTCGACGGCGCGGTGCCGGTCGGTTCGGCGGACCCGGCGTCCCAGGTGTGGGCACGCCCCGCCCTCACGGTCGTCGGGATCGACGCCCCGGCGGTCGCGGGGTCCTCGCCGTCCGTGCAGGCGAGGGCTGGTGCCGCGCTGAACCTCCGCGTGCCGCCGGGGGTCGACCCCGCGACGGCCGGGGAACTCCTGGTGGCGCACCTGCTCCGACGGGCGCCCGCCGGCGTCGAGGTCACGGCGCGGGTCACCGGGGTCGGTGCCGGGTTCCGTGCGCTCGGCGGACCGTCCTCGTCGGCGTTCCGCGCCGCGCTCGCGGAGTCCTACCACCCGGCTCCGGTCGGCTCGCTCGGCGGCGGCGGCTCGATCCCGCTCTGCGCGACCCTCGAGCGGGCGATCCCGGGCGTCGAGGTGATCCTCGCCGGGGTGTCCGAGCCGACGGCGAACGTGCACGCCCCGGACGAGAGCGTCGACCCGTCCGAGATCGAGCACATGGCCCTCGCCGAGGCGATCTTCCTGGCCGCACTCCCCACCCGCTGACCCTGACGTCGGGCGGTGCCGCTCCGGGCGCCCGTTTCCGGTCTCGGCGCTGACCGTCCTGGTTCGCGGATCGCGGGTTTCGCGAACCAGGACGGTCAGCGACGCGGATCGATGGGCGGTCCCGAGCGTGACGGGCGGGACGCGTCGTGGCGGCCGGGCCCTCGGACCAGCCGGGGTGGGCCGGATGGGCCGGGTGGACCGCTACGGTGGTGCCGTGCGCATCGTGGTGGCTCCGGACTCGTTCAAGGGGACGGCGACCGCAGCCGAGATCGCTGCGGCCGTCCGCGACGGCTGGCTCACCGAGCGACCGGGCGACGAGGTCGTCCTCGCGCCGATGGCGGACGGCGGCGAGGGCACGCTCGACGCGTTCGAGAGCGCGATCCGCCTGACCACCCGGGTCCCCATCACCGTCACCGGCCCCGCCGGGACCCCCGTCGACACCCACTGGCTGCGACTGCCGGACGGCCGCGCCGTGGTGGAACTCGCCGCGACGAGCGGGCTCCCCCTGCTGCCGGAGGCCCTGCCCGACACCGCGACGAGCCGGGGCTTCGGCGAGGCGATCGCCGCCGCGCTCGACGACGGGGCGACCGGGCTCGTGCTCGGCATCGGCGGCAGCGCCTCGACCGACGGCGGTGCGGACGCACTGATCGGGCTGGGCGCACTCGTCCACCAGGCTCCCGCGGTGCCCGAACACCCACCGCGGCCGCAGCAGGGCGCCGAGCTGCTCGACGACGTCACAAGCGTCGACACCACGTGGATGCGGCGGCTGCCGGAGCACGGCGCCGTCGTGCTGACCGACGTCACCTCGCCCCTGCTCGGACCGACGGGGGCCGCGGCGGTGTTCGGCCCGCAGAAGGGCATCACGCCCGACCGGATCGCCGCCTTCGACGCCCGCCTGGCCAACTGGGCACGGTGCTTCCCCGAGGTCGACCCCGCGACACCGGGTGCCGGAGCGGCCGGTGGTGTCGGGTTCGGGCTGCTCGCCTGGGGCGCGACCCTGGCGGGCGGCGCGGACGGGGTCGCCGAGGTCCTCGGGCTGCCGGCCCTCCTCGACGGCGCCGACGTGGTGATCACGGGCGAGGGACGGTTCGACGGGCAGTCCGCCGCCGGCAAGGTGCCGAGCGTGGTGCGCGCCCTCGCGACGCGGCACGCCCCCGCTGCCCGGGCGATGCTCGTCGCCGGCGCGATCGAGGCAGCGCTCGACGACTTCGACGCCGCTGCCTCGCTCACCGTCCTGGCGACGCAGACGACGGGCGAGCCGGACGACGCCCTCGCCGACCCGTTGCGCTTCGCCCGGATCGCCGGCCAGCGACTCGCCCGCCTGGCCTGACGCGCGGCGAGCGGGACGCCCGCACGCGACACGCCGGCATTCCGTACAGGGGTGCCCCAACGTGACCCCCCACGCGATGGCGCGCTCCACGAGACTGGTCGTGGGCCGGACCCGGCCCGCACCGCACCACCCACGAGGAGACCATGCGCACCGTCAACGCGTACGCCGCACCGTCGGCCACCGAGCCGCTCGTCAAGACCACCATCACCCGTCGCGACGTCGGCCCGAACGACGTCGAGATCGACATCGCCTACGCCGGCATCTGCCACTCGGACATCCACACCGTCCGCGGCGAGTGGGGCCAGATCCAGTACCCGCAGGTCGTCGGCCACGAGATCGTCGGCCACGTGTCGGCCGTCGGTGAGAACGTCACGAAGCACCAGGTCGGCGACCGCGTCGGCGTCGGCTGCATGGTGAACTCCTGCGGCGAGTGCGAGAACTGCGTCAAGGGCGAGGAGCAGTACTGCCTCAAGGGCAACATCGGCACCTACGCCTCGGTCGACCCCGCCGACGGCTCGATCACGCAGGGCGGCTACTCGCAGGCCGTCGTCGTGAACGAGGACTTCGTGCTCCGCGTCCCCGAGTCGCTCGACATCGAGAAGGTCGCGCCGCTGCTCTGCGCCGGCATCACGCTGTACTCGCCGCTGCACCACTGGAAGGCCGGCCCCGGCAAGAAGGTCGCGATCGTCGGCCTCGGCGGGCTCGGCCACATGGGCGTGAAGATCGCCGCCGCACTCGGCGCCGAGGTCACCGTCCTGTCGCAGACCACCTCCAAGCAGGAGGACTCGCTCCGCTTCGGCGCCGTGGCCCACCACGCGACGAAGGACCCGGAGACCTTCGAGCAGCTCGCGAACTCGTTCGACCTCATCATCAACACGGTGTCGGCGAAGATCCCGATGGGCGCCTACCTCGGCCTCCTCAAGGTCGACGGCACGATGGTCAACGTCGGTGCCCCGGCCGAGCCGCTCGAGGTCCCCGCGTTCGCCCTGATCGGCTCGCGTCGCAGCTGGGCCGGTTCGGCCATCGGCGGCATCCGCGAGACCCAGGAGATGCTCGACTTCTGCGCCGAGCACGGCATCCTGCCGGAGACCGAGCTCATCAGCGCCGACCAGGTCAACGAGGCCTACGAGCGGGTCCTGTCCTCGGACGTCCGCTACCGCTTCGTGATCGACGCGGCCACCCTCGCCTGACGCGCGTCACGATCTGACGGGAGGCGCGGTGCCGGACGGCACCGCGCCTCCCGTCCGTCGTCCGGTCTGTCCCCACAACGCGAGCGGCTCGTCCGGCTCGCGCAGCGCGGTGTCCCGCCCCTCCTCGGCGCGACAGACTCGGGGGATGACGAGCACGGCGGGCGAGGGAAGCGCGTCCCTGGTGTCCTTCGCCGGCACGGACACCGACGCGGCCGTCACCGAGCTCGCCGGCATGTACGCCGGACGGGCCTGGCGTTCGAGCCGCACCGAGGGCGAGTACTGGTACCGCTACGTCGGCGTCGGCGACGACCGGATGAGCGTCCGGCGGTCGCAGATGAACGGCTCGCTCCACGGAGACGTCGCCGTCGAGGGCGAGATCGTCGTCCAGTGGATCGACTCGGGCACCGCATCGCTCGAGGTCGGCGGCACCGAGGTCCGGATGCAACCAGGCGTCCCCACGCTGTTCCCGATCGAACGCCGGTTCGACGTGGACTACCGCGACTGGGACCAGCGGCTCGTGCACCTGCGGCGAGATCTCGTGCTCGACGTCGCCTCGGAGCGGTACCTCGTCGACGGGGCGGTCGACTTCGACACGACGACCCCGCCGACCGCCGGGTCGGTCGACCGGTGGCGCCGGACGGTCGCGTCGTCGGTGCACGCGCTCCGTACCGCAGGCGCGGACTCGCTCGCCTGGCAGGAGTCCCAGCGCGAGGTCGCCCGGTCGCTGCTCGAGATGTACCGCTTCCGTGCCGAGCTGGCGCCGGCCGGCTGGAGCGGGCACCGCAACGCACGCATCCGCACGGCCGTCGAGTACCTGCACGCCAACGCGCACGAACCCCTGACGGTGACGGACGTCGCCCGGGCCGCCGACCTCAGCGTGCGCGGACTGCAGGAGGCGTTCCAGCGCACCCTCGACCGGTCCCCGATGCAGTACCTGCGCGAGGTCCGGCTCCGACGGTGCCACGACGACCTCGCTGCCGCGACACCGGGCCAGGTGTCCGTCGCCGACGTCGCCGCCCGCTGGGGCTTCACCCACATGGGCCGGTTCTCGGGCGAGTACCTCCGTCGGTTCGGCGAGTACCCGAAGCAGACCCTCCGCCGCTAGCCGACCTCGTCGCCGGAGGGCAGTGCGCTGCACCAGTCCACGGTCTCCGCCCCGACGCTCGCCTCGAGCGCGCCCGAGGTCGCGTCGACGACGCTCACGAGCGACCCCGTCGCCGACTTGGTCGCGACGGCGACGAACTGGCTGTTCGGGGACGGGCAGACCGCGGTGATGCTCGCGTCCGACGGCACGCTCACGGGCAGCCGGGAGGCGCGGTCCCCGTCCACCCGCACGATCCGCTGGGCGAGGGTGCCGTCAGAGCGCACGTCGCCGACGACACGCAGGTACGCGTCGTCGGTCAGCTGTGCGATCCGGCCGAGGTACGCGGCGTCGGTGCTGCCGGCGGGCGCCCGCAGCGCGGTCCGGTCCCCGTCGGTGAGGTCGAGGCGGACGATGCCCGTGCCCGTCTCCACGACGGCGGTCGTCCCGGTGCCGACGAAGCCGTGCAGGTACGTCGCGCTCCCCAGTCGGACGGGGTCGGTCCGGCCGCTCATGTCGACGAGCACGAGGTCGTCGCTACCGGTCCGGACGAGGGCGCTCTCGGTGCGCGGGACGTACGCCCACTGCCCGACGCTCATCGGGACCGCGCCCGTCCTGGGCTTCCCGCTCGCGTCGATCGCCGTCGGCAGGTGCGTGCCGGTCATGTCGACGACGTAGAGACCGACGTTCCGGGACTGCCCGGTCGAAGTGTCCGCGTACTCGAACCCGAACGACGCCCCGTCGTCGGCGGCGTGCAGCGCGGTGACCCGCCCCTCGGCGGTGGGCAGGGTCAGGTGCTCGACCGGGGCGTCCTCGTCCTGCACACCGCCCGCGAGCGGCACGATGTCGACGGCGGACCCCGCGTCGGTGCCGGTCACCACCACCAGCGACCGGCCGAGCCGCACGTACTCCGAGATGCCGGCGGCCCGGTAGACGGTAGTCGCCCCGCCGGCGTCCAGCGAGCGGCGGACGATCCGGTCCGGGGTACCGGCGCCGCCGGGGACGAGCGCGAGCACGTCGGTGCTGCCGGTCCGGACGGAGGCCCGCAGGTCGGCGGTAGCACGCTGCCCGGGCGCGCGGACGCCCGCGACCCGGATCTCGTACGAGCGGTCGTAGGCGAGCGGGCCGGCGAACTCGACCGCGATGGTGTTGCCGCTCGACGTCACGGTGTGGGCCGCGGCCGGACGTACCGTCACCTCGTTCGCGGACACCCGCTCGACCGCCTGGTTCGCGGTGAGGATCACGCGCTGCGCCGGTCGGGACACCAGGCCGACGGCGTCGTACGAGACGTCACGGAGGCGCGGACCCTGCTGCGATCCGACGACCGCCGCGGCGGTGCCGACGACCACGAACACCAGCACGGTCGCGACGAGGCGACGGCGGAAGCGGTTCCGCGGTCGGCTGCGCAGCTCAGTACTCATACGGGTCCTCGGGCTGCTGGATCGCCTGCACGCTGGCGGCCCGGATGACGATCCGGGCGTCGGCCGACTGGTCGGGGTTGGCGGCGAGCGCCCCGGTCACCCGCACCCACCGCCCCTCGTCCGGCACCGTGCCGTCCGTGACGACCCCGAGCCCGACGGGTTGGGCGTCCACCGCGCAGCAGCTGATCACGAACCGGGTCAGCGTGAACGAGCCGTCCGAGCCGGGCACGACGAAGCCGGTGAGCCGCACGCGCTTCCCGACGAGCGACGAGGTGTCCGTGGTCTGCCGGATGAGTGCGGCCCAGTCCTTCACGCCGTACTCCGACGTGTCGACCGAGGTGCTGCCGAGCAGCGACACCGCGGCCTCGGAGCCGGTGGCGTTCGACAGCGTCGCGGAGTCCACGCTCCGCTGCTGGGCGGTGCGTGCCGACAGCGTCGTCGGGGGGAGCACCAGCATGGCGACGGTGACCCCGATCGTGACGAGGGCCGCGGCACCGCCGAGGACGGCCCGCGTGCGACGGGCCGCACCCGATTGCCGGTGCTCGTGCTCGTGCTCGTGCTCGTCGTGGTCGTGGTCGTGCCCGTGTCCCCGCGCCACGACGACCAGACCTGCGACGGCGGCCGGGACCGCGACGGCCGCGAGCACGACGGTGAAGACCGCGTAGCGCGGGTTGATGTACAGGTCGAGGTGCCCGGCGAGGGCGAGCCACAGGGTGCACGACGCCACCGCGAGGACGGACCCGAGGCCGAGGTACGACGGCAGTCGGGACTCAGACGAGGACATTCATCACCAACCCGACGGTCGCGGCGAACAGGACGCAGACGACCGCGAGCAGCACCAGGAAGCGCGCACGGAATGTCGTCCGGAGCAGGGCGATCATCTTGACGTCGATGATCGGCCCGATGATGAGGAACGCGGTGATGGACCCGGGCAGGAAGGTCGACGCGAAGGACAGGGCGAAGAAGGCGTCGACGTTCGAGCACAGCGACACCGTCATCGCGAGCAGCATCATCGCGGCGACGGACAGGACCGGGTTCGCCCCGATCGCCACCAGGGTGGACCGGGGCACCGCGACCTGGATCGCGGCGGCGAGCCCGGCGCCGACGAACAGCGCGGGCATCATCGTGGCGGTCTCGCCACCGAACTGGGCGGCGCTGTCCCGCCAGCGGTTCCGCGACCGCGGGGCGCCGATCGCCGCACGGCAGCGGGCCTCGAACGCGGGCAGGAGGAGCTCGGCGGGTCGGCGGTGCGCGGCGACGATCCAGCCGACCAGGTTCGCCACCACGAAGCCGCCCACGATGCGCACCGGCAGGATCCAGCCGGACCACCCGAACGCCTGCGCGGTGCTGATGATCACGAGCGGGTTGAGGATCGGTGCGGCGACGAGGAACGTGACCGCCTCGGCCGGGGTGAACCCGCGCAGCATGAGGCCGCGGGCGAGCGGGACGTTGCCGCACTCGCACACCGGGAACAGCATGCCGATCAGGGAGATCACGGCCCGGCGTGGGATCGGCCGCTGTGGCAGGACCCGCTCGAGCGCGCCGACGGGCACCCACACCTCGACCACGATGGACAGCACGATGCCGAGCACGACGAACGGCAGGGACTCGACGACGACGCTGATCGCCAGGGTGAGGAAGTCCTGCACCACGTCCGGCAGTCCCGCGGTGCCGACGGCCGGCGAGAGCAGCCGGATCCCGAGCAGCAGGACGACGGCGAGCAGCACCAGCCCGGGGCCGGTGAACACCCGGGCGCTCGTGCGCTGCGGCGGCGTGGTCGTCGTCACCGGGCAAGGATAGGCGACCGGCGCTCCGTGGAGGGTGTCCGTCAGGCCTGCGCGATCGTGTCGAGGTGCCGGTCGAGCACGGCGATCGTCCACTCGCCGGACTCCCCCGGCGCCAGGCGCACGACGTGCATCGCGAGCCCGTCGATGAGCGCGTGCAGCCGACGGGCCTCGTACTCGCGGTCGGCGGACCGCACCCCCACGAGGTCGAGGACCTCGGCGCTCCACGTGCCCATCTCGGCGACGACGCGGTCGAGGGCGGGTCGGAGTCCGGCGTCCGTCAGGGCCGCGTTCCCGAGGGCCAGGTAGACCTCGAGCTCGATCACGCGCTCGTCGTCGAGGGGCAGCAGCTCGAGCAGGATCCGGTGTGCACGCTCGCGGGCGGGGAGGGCGTCGGGGATCGCGGCGATGCGCTCCCGGGTGCGGTCGAAGACCAGCGTGATGGTGTGCTCGCGGAGGCTCGACTGCGTCGGGAAGACGTAGCGGACGGTGCTCGGCGGCAGCCCCGCCTCGGCCGCGACGTTCCGCACGCTCAGGGCGCCGAGACCGTCCCGGGCGAGGACCCGGAACGCCGCCACGGACACGGTGCGACGGCGTCCGTCGAGGTCGATGCTCCTGGCCACACCGCAATACTCGCACAGTCGTGCGAGTTCGTGCTACCGTGGAGTCCGTTGTCGCACAGTCGTGCGACTTGCGGAACGAGATCGAAGGGAGACCGTCATGGCGTGGGCAGTCCTCGTCCTGTCGGGCGTGCTCGAGGCGGTGTGGGCCACCGCGCTCGGCGCGTCGAACGGCTTCAGGAAGGTCGTGCCGACGATCGTGTTCGCCGCCGGCATGGCGCTCAGCATGGTCGGACTGGCGTTCGCGATGACGGCGATCCCGGTCGGCACCGCCTACGCGGTCTGGGTCGGCATCGGCGCCTCGCTGACGGTCGTCGTCGCGATCCTCCGTCGACAGGAGGCCGCGTCGGTCGCCCGGGTCGCGCTCGTCCTCGGCCTCGTCGCCTGCGTGGTCGGCCTGAAGGTGGTGAGCTGAGGTGGCATGGATCGTCCTGTTCGTCAGCGCCACGCTCGAGACCGTGTGGGCGACCGCCCTCGGCGAGAGCGAGGGCTTCACCCAGCTCCGGCCGACGATCGTCTTCGCGGTCACCATCATGGTGAGCCTCGGCGCCTTCGGCTACGTCCTCAAGCACATCCCGATCAGCACCGCGTACGCCGTCTGGACGGGGACCGGTGCCGCACTCACCGTCCTGTGGGGCATGGCCACCGGCGCGGAGCCCGTGACCGCGTTGCGCCTGCTGTTCATCGCCGGCATCGTCGGCTGCGTCGTCGGTCTGAAACTCGTGCCGGCCCGCCCGGTGCGGGCCAGCCTCCCCGGCCGAGCTCTCGCGCTGAGCGACAGCTCACGCGCCGCCGGCCCCGTGGCCCGTCGCTGACCCCGAAACCCAGCTCGCGCCGTGGACGCATGCCGAGACGGACAGGAGGCGCGGTGCCAGCCGGCACCGCGCCTCCCGTCCGATCTGGGGCCACGCTCACCGCGCATGGTGAGCAGCAATGGTCGGGTCACCTTGCGGGACCCGACCATTGCTGCTCACGAAGCGAGCGTCAGACGGACGCGCCCGTCCACTCGTCCTCGGCGGCGACGTGGTCGCTGCCCAGGGTGCCGGCGGCCATCGCGGCGGCCACGCGGTCGGCGTGCGACGGCGGGTTCGACGGCACGCCTTCCGGCCGGCCCTCCTCGTTGACCCTCCGGAGCTCGGGGACGATGTCCTCGGCGAGGATGTCGATCTGCTCGAGCACCGTCTTGAGCGGCAGCCCGGCGTGGTCGACGAGGAACAGCTGGCGCTGGTAGTGCCCGACGTGGTCCTTCATCGCGGCGTACCGGTCGATCACCTGCTGCGGCGAACCGACCGTGAGCGGGGTCTGCTCGGTGAAGTCCTCCATCGAGGGACCGTGGCCGTAGACCGGGGCGTTGTCGAAGTACGGGCGGAACTCGGCGACGGCGTCCTGCGAGTTCTTCCGCGCGAAGAACTGGCCGCCGAGCCCGACGATCGCCTGGTCGGCACGCCCGTGCCCGTAGTGCTCGAAGCGCTGACGGTAGAGGCCCACCATCTGCTCGGTGTGCTGGATCGGCCAGAAGATGTTGTTGTGGAGGAACCCGTCGCCGTAGTACGCGGCCTGCTCGGCGATCTCCGGCGTGCGGATCGAGCCGTGCCATACGAAGGGCGGGACGCCGTCGAGCGGACGCGGGGTCGAGGTGAAGCCCTGCAGCGGCGTGCGGAACTTCCCCTGCCAGTTGACGACGTCGTTCTCCCAGAGCTGGCGGACGAGCGCGTAGTTCTCGATCGCGAGGTTGACGCCCTGGCGGATGTCCTGCCCGAACCACGGGTAGACCGGCCCCGTGTTGCCGCGGCCCATCATGAGGTCCATGCGGCCGTCGGAGATGACCTGGAGCATCGCGTACTCCTCGGCGATGCGCACCGGGTCGTTCGTGGTGATGAGGGTCGTCGACGTCGAGAGCGTGATGTGCTTCGTGCGTCCGGCGAGGTAGCCGAGCATGGTGGTCGGGCTCGAGGCCACGAACGGCGGGTTGTGGTGCTCGCCGGTCGCGAAGACGTCGAGCCCCGCCTGGTCGGCGTGCTCGGCGATCGTCAGGATGTCGCGGACCCGCTGGGTGTCGTCCGGGGTCGTCCCGGTGGTGGGGTCGGTCGTGACGTCACTGACCGTGAAGATGCCGAACTGCATGATGCGCCGCCTTCCGCGGAGTCCCTCCGCCTGCGATTTCGATGCGTTTGCATCGACTTGCTCGGTACAACGTACCGCAGCGCCCGGCATTCCCGCCAGGGGTCCACGCCCTACCGGACCGGCAGTGCCTCGGTGTCCGTCCGCGCCGCGTGGTGCATGCCGTCCGCGATCCAGACGATCGTCACCACGGCGAGGACGCTCGCGCTCGACGCCATCCGACCAGCGACGAGGATGGCGGCGTGGTCGTGCACCCCGCCCGAGACGCCGTACACCAGGGCTGCGACGCCGACCAGGAACGTGACGCCGGTGGCGACCAGGAGGACCCAGGTCACCAGGCGGCGCGGCCCGCGGCGTCCGTCCCGGTCACCGCGCGCACCACGGTCGACCCGCGGCCCGAGCGCGCGGACCGCGCCGACCCAGAACAGCGCGATGGCACAGGCGCCGATGATGTCGCTCACCCGGTGCCAGCCGTAGACGACCGTCTGGTTCGCGACGAACACCGCGTAGGCGGCGCCCACGACCACGACGAGCGGGCGGAACCGACGCGGCGTGACCATCAGGACGGCGAAGAGTGCGGCGAGGGCGATGGTGGCGTGGCCGGACGGGAACGAGTTCGGCGTCGTGGACTCGGCGATCTCCGGGCGCTCGGCGATACGCTTGACGAGCGTCGAGGTGGCTGCCGAGGCGAGCACGACGACACCGGCTCCGAGCCCCACCGCGAGCCGGCGCCGAGCGAGTGCGACGGCGGCGATCACGACCACGAGCAACAGGATCACCGGTACCGAGATGACGTTCAGGGCAGTGTCCGACGAGAACAGGTCGGATTCCCGGACCCCGCCGAGTGCGGCGTCCTCGACCCGCTGCCCCACCGGCGTCAACACCGCCACCGCGTAGACGAGAGGCACGATCACGAACCCCAGAGCCGACAACAGTCCCCACCGCACCCTCCGTGAGACGCTCGGTCCACGCGACTCGGGTGCGGTGCGTTCGGGCGTTCGGGTCACCGGGCTGGTCCTCCTCGGGGTGCTGGTCGTCGGTGTCGTTGCACGTCTGGTCACGCGCGTGCGATTCGGACGGTCGGGGTCCGACACGATACCGTTGGGACGCCGGTCGGAGCCTGGGAACCGCGGGGCAGCGACCTTCGGATCCGGGAACGTGTCGACCGGTCGCGCGCGGTCGAACGCACCGGCGCGCATCGCCGGACCGGCGGACACGACGCCGGTTGCGTACGAGGAGGAAACCGAAGTGTCCATCAAGGAACCGAGCATCACCGCTTCCCCGAACCGCGGTCTCGCGCTCACCGTGGGGGCGTTGCTCTTCGTCTGGGGCATCCTCGGGTTCTTCTTCGCCGCCGACGGCGACCCGGGCTTCTTCAGCCGTAAGGGCGGCATGCTCTGGAACGCGTTCGGGGTGAACCCGCCGCTCGCGCTCCTGTGGGTGCTGCTCGCCGCCGTGCTGCTCATCGTCGGGCTCGGCAACACCGTCGGGTCGCGCAACGCGAACGTCCTGGTGGGCGTCGTGCTCGTCGTGCTCGCGGTGTACGGCTTCGTGTTCGTGAACACCTCGGCGAACGTGTTCGCACTCAACACCACGGACAACGTCTTCCACGCGATCGTCGGCGTGGTCCTCCTGCTCACGGCGTTCGGCGCCGACAAGGAGAACCTCCGCGCACTCCGGGCCGCCGCCCGGGGCTGACCCTCGCGTCTTCGACGCCCCGCCCGCCCGTCGTGGCCGGCGGGGCGTCGTGCGTCCGGGGCGCGGCCGATGCGTCGTCCGGACGGCGGCGCAGGCCGGGCCGGGCTGCACCGGGCCGCGGCGTGCCGGACCGTACAGTGCCGGCCCGGGCCGGGCCACGCCGCATCGCGTCGCGTCGCGCCGGACCGGGGGGGTCAGTCGGCGTCGTCGGGGGCCGGGGCCGCCTCGAGCTCCGTCGCCACGACCCGGGGCGCCTCGGACATGAAGCGCCGGACGTCGAGGTCCACGATGATGTCCTGCGGCCGCAGCGGCCGGGTGAGGTACAGGCCCTCGAGCGAGGTCAGCCGCGACAGCGCGACGTACGTCTGGCCGGCGCTGAACACCCGGTTGCCGAGGTCGACCACCGCACGGTCGTAGGTGCTGCCCTGCGACTTGTGGATGGTCACCGCCCAGGCGAGGCGCAGCGGGAACTGCTGGAACTCCCCCACGGTGTCCTTCTTGAGTTCCTTCTTGTCGGGGTCGTACGAGTACTTGAACTTCTCCCAGACCGACGGCTGGACCTCGAACGACTCGCCGTCGACGTCGACCCACACCGTGTCGCGGATCGTCTGCACGACCCCGAGGGTCCCGTTCACCCACCGCTGGTCGGGGTCGTTCCGGAGGAACATCACGTGCGCGCCGGGCTTCAGCTCGAGGGCTTCGTCGGCGGGGAAGTTCCGGCCGCCGAAGTCCCCGTTCACGTCGGCGCGTGCCGTCCGCACCTTGCCGGGCAGCCGGTCGAGCGCGGCCTTGTTGATGCGCGCCACGGTGTCGTTCCGGGTCGCCAGGGTGATGGCGTCGTCCGGGGCGGTCCGTGCACCCGCGGCGTTGAGCTGCCCGGCCACGTCGGCCGTCACGCGCCCGTGGCGGACGGCGGTCAGCATCGCGGCGAAGGCGTCGTCGCGCTGCCGGTGCACCGTCGCGAGCTCGACGATGTGGAGCTCGGCTTCGAGCCACACCTTGGCGTCGAAGAACCACATCGAACGGTAGTGGTCGGTGAAGTACGCGCGCTCGTCGCCGTCGCCCGGCACCGGCGGCAGCTGGTACGGGTCGCCGAACATGACGACCTGCACGCCGCCGAACGCCTCGAACTGGCGCCCGCGGGCCTTCCGCAGCGACCGGTCCATCGCGTCGAGCAGGTCGGCGTTCACCATCGAGACCTCGTCGATCACGAGGGTGTCGATCGTGTTGAGGAGCTTGCGGGTGTCCGGCCCCTGCCGGAGGTCGGCGTCGGCGATGAGCCCGATCGGCAGCCGGAAGAGCGAGTGGATCGTCTGGCCGCCGACGTTCAGCGCAGCGACCCCGGTCGGCGCGCAGATGACGACCTGCTTCTCGGTGTTCCACGACAGGTGGTTCAGCAGCGTCGACTTGCCGGTGCCCGCCCGACCGGTGATGAACACGTGGTCGCGGGTGTGCTCGATGTACTCGAAGACGGCGCGCTGCTCGGCGCTGAGCTCGACGCTCATCGCGCCGACACCGGGTCACCCGGACCGACGGTGCGCGTGGAGTCGGCGGTCGCGCCCCGCTGGCCCGTTCGCACACGGACGAGTCCGACGGCGACGACGGTCACGACGACCGCGATGCCGGCGACCACGAGCACCGTGCCGGCGCGGGCCTGGTCGACGAGCGGATCCGGCCCCCACGTGCGCCCCATCGCACCGAACCAGGACGCCTGCAGGAGCCCGAGCGGTCCGCGCATCGCGATGCCGAGCGAGACGAGCCCGGCGGCCACCACGACCGCCCCGGCGATCCGGACCGCGAGCGCCGACGGCGACGCCGCCCGCGCCCCGGCGGCGACCGGCGTGAGGAGGGTGGGCACGGCGAGGAGCCCCACGAGCAGGAACCCGACGTCGATCACGGTCCGCCCCGTCGGGTCGCTGATCGACCACCGGAGCGCGTCGGTCGCGAAGAACGCCCACCACGCGGCGGCGAGGAACAGGAACGCCGGGAAGGGCTGCACGAGGTACCGCACCGCCGGGTTGTCGACGAGGACCCCGGTCCACTCGCGGACACCCGTGCTGTCGTCGTCACGCGGGTGCACGGCCCGGCGGATGAGCTGCACCGGCGCGGCCGCCCAGACGAGCGCCGGCACGACGAGCCCGAGCAGCACGTGCGAGCCGACGTTCGCGGACACGAGGAAGCGGTCGTAGGTGTGGAGCGCACCGGACGTCGCGACGACGAGCGCGACGATCGCGATGCCCGCCGCGACGGTCCGGCGGACCGGCCAGCGCACGCCCGCTCGACGCAGGCGGACGACGCCGGCCGCGTACGCCGCGGCGAGCAGCACGGCCGCCATCAGCCAGAACAGGTCGATGTTCCACGCCGTCAGCCACCCCCAGGCACCCGGTGCGTGCGGCAGGGGGTCGTCGGTGAGCAGCTCGGCCGGCGACGGGTTCGTGGTCTTGCTCAGGGCGACCTGGTCGACCGGGGTCGCGGTCCGGCCGAGCGCCGCGGCGAACCCGCTGGCGACGCCCATGACAGCGAGCTCGGCCACCACGAGGAGCCAGAACGGACCGCGGCGTCCGGGTGCGGCGACGAGGGAGCGGATCGTCCGCTGACGCTGCACGGCGCCGAAGACCCCGATCGCGACGATGGCCGCGATCTTGACGAGCACCAGCACCCCGTAGGGGGTGAACAGGTTCGCGAGCACCCCGACGCGGATCTGCGCGGTCGCCACACCGGAGACGGCCACGAGCACGAAGCACCCGAGCGCGATGCTCGAGTACCGGCCGACGACGACCGGCAGACGGTCCCCGTCGATCACGGGACGCAGCAGCGCGAGCATGACGAGACCGCCCACCCAGAGCGCGGCACCGACGAGGTGGAGGCCCAGGGCGGTCACCGCGGCGTCGTGGCTCGCGGTGCCGGCAGCGTGCCCCTGCTGGGCGAGCGGGAGCAGGCCGATCATGGCGACGCCCGCGGTGAGGGCGACCATGCCCCGTGCGCGCACGGCGAAGCAGAGCACCGTGACCGCCGCCGCGACGAGGACCGTGACGAGCCAGGCGAGGCCGAGCTCGGTCCCGGTGAGGAACACCCCCATCGACTGCCCGAACTGCTCGTCGATGCTGATCGTCGAGCCGGCGACGCTGAGGAACGTGAAGAAGGTCGAGACGGCGGCGGCCACCGTCCAGACGCCCGCGGCACCGGCGGCGACGTCGATCGCCCGGTTCCACTCGGGCGCCGTGCGCGACAACCCGACGGTCGCGAGCGCGAGGCCACCGATCGTGGTGGCGGCGGCGAGGTCCACGACCATGCGGGCGATCGGCAGCCCGAACCGGACGACGGCACCGGGATCGGCGATGAGCGCGGCGTTCGCCCCGCCCCCGATGACCAGCGCGACGAGGAGGGACACGAACCCGACGAGCAGCAGCACGCCGGGGCCGGCGATGCGCGCGATCCGATCCACCCGTCAAGCCTAGGCGCTGGCCGACCCGGCCACGGAATCGAGCGAGCCGACCTGTGGGCGGCGATCCGCGCCTCCTGGCTGTGGGGGAGGACCCCGGGAACGACGAAAGGGACGACCGGAGTCGTCCCTTCCGTTCGCGGAGCGGTCTTACTTGACGGCAGCCTTGAGCTTCGAGCCGGCGCTGACCTTGACCGAGTCGCTCGCGGCGATCTCGATGGCCTCGCCCGTCTGCGGGTTGCGGCCGGTGCGGGCGGCGCGGTGGGTCTTCTCGAAGGCGATCCAGCCGGGGATCGTGACCTTGGTGCCGTCGGCGACCGAGCCGGAGACGACGGAGAAGAGCGCGTCGACGACGCCGTTGACGGTGGCCTGGCTCTGGCCGGACTCAGCGGCGACGGCAGCGACGAGCTCGGTGCGGTTCAGGGACTTGTCAGCCATGGATGTCCTCCTCGGACTTCTTGCAGTATCGGTCGGACGACTTCTCGTCCGGCGCCCGGAGCGGGTGCTCCGTGCCACGGTGCCGGCGGGCGTGAGACCCTGCGGAACCGGAGTCGAACGTACCAGCCACCCGAGGCGAAATCTGCCGACTCGCCCGGATTTCCGGGGTTGTCGGGCTCCTGACGGGGCGAATGTGACCGATGTGACGAAGATGTCCCCCGAAACGACCCGGGAACGGCGAACGCCCCGCCACCACTCGGGTGTCGGGGCGTTCGCGGAAGCAGGTGCTTACCAGGAGCTCTTCGTGATGCCCGGCAGCTCGCCACGGTGGGCCATGTCGCGGAAGCGGACACGGCTGATGCCGAACTCACCGAGGTGGCCACGGGGGCGACCGTCGATGGCGTCGCGGTTGCGGTAGCGGACCGGCGACGCGTCGCGCGGGAGCTTCTGCAGACCGACGCGAGCGGCCTCACGCGACTCGTCGGTGCCGTTCGGGTCCACGAGGGCCTTCTTCAGCTCGAGACGACGCTCGGCGTAGCGCGCGATGATCTCGGCGCGCTGGTTGTTCTTCGCGATCTTGCTCTTCTTCGCCATGCTTAGCGCTCCTCACGGAAGTCGACGTGCTTGCGGATCACCGGGTCGTACTTCTTGAGCACGAGACGGTCCGGGTTGTTGCGACGGTTCTTCTTGGTCACGTAGGTGAACCCGGTGCCCGCCGTCGAGCGGAGCTTGATGATCGGACGAACGTCCTGACCCTTCTTGGCCATCAGATCTTCTCCCCACGGGCGAGGAGATCCTTGACCACGGACTCGATGCCGCGTGCGTCGATCACCTTGATGCCCTTCGCGCTGAGCGTGAGCGTGACGTTACGACGAAGCGAGGGCACGTAGTACGTCTTCTTCTGCACGTTCGGGTCGAAGCGACGCTTCGTCCGGCGGTGCGAGTGCGAGATGTTGTGTCCGAAGCCGGGGGTGGCTCCGGTCACCTGGCACACTGCTGCCATGGTTTCCTCCTGAGGTACCGTGCGACCGGACGGCCGCACCCAAGTTCACTTGCCTGGCGCGCACGCGCTCGGTCGCGGAGCGACGGAACGAGGGGGTTGTGCGCACCGCCCAGGCCTGCGGTCCCTGTCGAAGGGGCCGTTGACACCGCGCGACCGCGGCGTTCGCGACGGTCGGAGGGCTTGGAACAACTGGGTTCGCCACGCGGACGTGGAGAACCAAGGGTCAACAGTACGCGACGACCGGGCGTGTCGCAAACTGCCGCGGCGACGTGGGTCGCCCTGGAGGCACGCCCCGGCTCCGGCGGGCACGTTCGTGAGCAGGAATGGTCGGGTCACGGTCGGCCAGCCGACACCTTCTGCTCACCAAGTGAGCAGGGCGGGCGCGCGCGGCGCGGCGCGGCGCGGCGCGGCGC
>NZ_JBFPFM010000021.1:0-57524 GCF_047977705.1 Curtobacterium sp. LFS084 | reverse complement strand
GCCCGAGGCGGCCACCGCTGCGCGCTGCGCCCCGTGACGAACACCGCGCCCCGTCCCGGCGGGGCGCGATGTTCGGAGCGGGGTGCGGACGCGGGCCGATGCGCTCGGCGGACCCCGGCGCGCCCGCGCACGTTCGAACCATGGAGACGACGTCGAACCAGGTCGCGGCCCTGGCTCGATGTCCGGAACGTGGTTCGACGTCGGCACCCGCCGGCAGCCGGCACCCGCCGGCAGCCGGCACCCGCCGAGCAGGCACGACACCGGTGGGTCGCGCGCGCCTCCGGCGCCGAGCAGGCACGACACCGGTGGGTCGCGCGCGCCCAGCACGGCGCGCGACCACGCCCCGGGAACGACGAAAGCCCGGCGAACGGATCGCCGGGCTTGCGGTAGCGAGGGCGGGACTTGAACCCGCGACCCCACGATTATGAGTCGTGTGCTCTAACCAACTGAGCTACCCCGCCAAGGATCCGGCGCGACTGCCGCGCCGGGTCGGAGCCCCGAGTCAGGATTGAACTGACGACCCCTTCCTTACCATGGAAGTGCTCTACCACTGAGCTATCGGGGCATGTGCCGCTCGGCGGCACCACACGAGGATAGCAGACCCGCGACGGTGGTCAGGAACCGGGCGTGACGCCCGGGCGTGCCGCGCGGAACCGCTAGTTCGCGTTCGCCTTGAGCCACGCCAGCGGGTCCACCGGGACGCCGTCCACGTGGACCTCGAGGTGCAGGTGCGGGCCCGTCGAGTTGCCCGTGCTGCCCACCAGGCCGAGCTCGTCGCCGACCTCGACCTGCTGGCCCTTGACGACCTTGAAGGAGTTGTCCTCCATGTGGCCGTAGACGCTGACGAACTGCTTGCCGTCGACGTCGTGCTCGACCCAGACGTCGTTGCCGAAGCCACCGTCGTTCGCCTGCACCTTGATGACCGTGCCACCGGCGATGACCCGGATCGGGGTGCCCTCGCCCGGCGCGAAGTCGACGCCCATGTGGTTCGTGGAGCAGAACGAGCACCCCTCGACCTGGCGTCCGCCGAACCCGGAGGTGATCGGGACGCCCGTGAGGAACGGCCACTGGATCGTGCCGTTCGGGTCGTTCGTGAAGCTCGAGGCGTCGACGTTCTTGTACTGCGTGGCCGAGGACACCGAGTACTGGTCGCGGTTCGTCTCGGCGTCGGCCGCACCCGCACCGACGCTGAGGGACTGCGTCGCACCGGACACCGAGGTCCGCGCGGACGACGAGCCGGGCTCCGGCGTGTAGAGCGCCTGGGCCGGCAGGGACGTCGAGACGACGAGGCCCGCGACGAAGAGCAGGGCACCGACGGCGGTCACGCGCGAGGCAGCTCGCCGGAACGACGCCCCCTGCGTCCGCGTGTGCGGGACGGTCGACGGTGCAGCAGCCACGGCGGGCCGGGTGGACCGGTCCGTCCGGGCGATGTGCCGGGTGGCGCGGTCGACGTGGGGTGCGACGGGAGCCGCGGCGCGCGCGGGGCGACGGGACGCCGGCACCTGGCCGAGCACACGTCGGGTGCCGGCGGCGGAGCGGACGGTCGCCGCGACCGCGGGCCCCGCGGCCACGACCGGCGACGATGGTGCCGGCGGCGTCACGGGCGAGGCCGTCGACGCGGGCATGGCCGGCGACGCCGGCGCGAGGTCGATGGGCGACACCGGAGCGGCCGGCGTCGCGGGTGTCCCCGGCGTGACGAGCTCGTCGAAGGCCGGCTCGGCGAGCGCGGGCCGGGAGGCGCTGCTCGCCTCCGCCACGACCGTCGCGTGCTCGACGTCGGCCGGCACTCCCCCCGCCGTCGCCGCCGCCCGTTCCGCCTCGATGCGGGCCCGTCGGGTCAGGTGGACGACCGGTGCGGGAGCGTCCGCTGGGCCGTCGGTGTGCACGGGCGAGAGGGGAGAATGGGGCATGTGTTCGGCGTGGATCCTGATCGGGGCGATGTGCGCTCGTTGGTAACGAGCAGATAACGGGACCCGAGAACGGTAGCAGGACGCCTACCGTGTCGCCAGTCCTCGCCCGGACCACACGGCTCCCCCAGAGTGAGGGGACGGGGTGTTCACGCCCCGAGCACGGACTCCTCGAGCCGCTGGAGGAGCGCCGCGAGCTCGTCCACGACGGCGGGTGCGGCGAAGAGGAACGACCGCGTCCCGCCGGCCTCCCAGATGCGGGTCTCGGCCCCGGCCTCGCGCGCGACGATCGAACCGGCGGCCATGTCCCACGGGTTGATCCCCCGCTCGTAGTACGCGTCCACCGTGCCCGCCCCGACTGCGCAGCAATCGAGCGACGCCGCTCCCCCGCGGCGGATGTCGCGCACCTCGCCGATGAGTCCGGCGAGCACCCCGACCTGCTGCCGGCGACGCTCGGCGGTGTACCCGAACCCGGTGGCGACGAGCGTCTCGGCGAGTGACGTCGGTGCGCCGACACGGAGCGGTGCACCGTCCCGCGTGGCGCCCTCACCCACGGCGGCGCGGTGGACGACGCCGGTGGCGGGTGCGACGACCACGCCGGCGATCGGCTCCCAGCTGGTCGGGTCGGCCGGGCCGCGGACGACGCCGATGCTCACCCCGTACTCGGCGCTGCCGTAGAGGTAGTTGACGGTCCCGTCGATCGGGTCCACGACCCAGGTGACCCCGGAGGTCCCGGAGCCGGTGCCGGACTCCTCCCCGAAGAAGGCGTCGTCGGGCCGGGCCGTCGCGATCCGCGCCCGGATGAGCGCCTCGACCTCGCGGTCCGCCGCGGTCACCACGTCGACGACGCTCGACTTCCGGTCGGCGACCTCGACCCCCTCGGCCCTGCGGCGAGCGGCGAGCGCTGCTGCTTCGCGGGCGATGGACTCGGCGAGGTCGGCGAACCGGGCGGGGGTGAGGTCGGAGGGCATGCGACCATCCTCGCGGAAACGGAACGGCCCCGTCCGATGTGGACGGGGCCGTTCCGATGGTGGCAAGTGAGGGATTCGAACCCCCGAAGG
Organism: Curtobacterium sp. LFS084; assembly: GCF_047977705.1. NCBI lineage: Bacteria > Bacillati > Actinomycetota > Actinomycetes > Micrococcales > Microbacteriaceae > Curtobacterium > Curtobacterium sp. LFS084. Next base: position 54,556 of record NZ_JBFPFM010000021.1, on the reverse strand, counting down.
CTACGCCGGCTGATTTACAGTCAGATCCCTTTGGCCGCTTGGGTAACTTGCCGTGTGCGCTCCCAGCCGGTGTGGTCACCAACCGGAGGCGCGCAAGAAAGCATAGCCGATCCGGGACCGTGCTCGTGACCACCGCAGGCCGGTCCGTGGGTGCCGAACCGCGCCTCCCGTCCGCCGATAGGCTGTCCCGCATGGCAGACAGCTCCTTCGACGTGGTCAGCAAGGTCGACAAGATGGAGGCGGAGAACGCCCTCAACCAGGCTTCCAAGGAGATCGAACAACGGTACGACTTCAAGGGTGCCGACGCGTCGATCGCCTTCAGCGGCGAGGACGTCCTCATCAAGGCGAACTCCGAGGAGCGCGCCAAGGCCGTCCTCGACGTCCTCCAGAGCAAGGCGATCAAGCGCAACATCAGCCTGAAGAGCCTCGACGCCGGTGACCCCTACCCGTCCGGCAAGGAGTACCGCATCGAGGTGAAGTTCAAGAACGGCATCGAGCAGGACGTCGCGAAGAAGATCGGCGCCTTCCTCCGGGCCAACGCCCCGAAGAGCGTGAAGAACCAGATCCAGGGCGACGAACTGCGCGTCTCCTCGAAGAGCCGCGACGACCTGCAGAACACGATCCAGCTCCTCAAGGGTGAAGAGTTCGACGTGCCGCTGCAATTCATCAACTTCCGCTGATCCGCCGACCGTCGTCGTGGAGCACTGGCTCAGCGTCCTGATCACGGTCCTCCTCGTCCTGTTGGACCTGGCGATCCGCGTCTTCTCGATCATCTACGTCCCGATCAACCGCAAGCCGCAGACCGCGACGGCCTGGCTCCTGGCGATCTTCCTCATCCCCTACATCGGGTTCATCGTCTTCCTGGTCATCGGGTCGACGAAGCTCCCGCACGCCCGGCGTGAGAAGCAGACCGAGATCAACGCGTACATCCTCGAGCAGACCGAGGGGATCGAGCGCGTGCGGCGGGACCACCCGTGGCCGGCCTGGCTGGACAGCGTCACCCGTCTGAACCGCGAGCTGGGCGCCATGCCCCTCGTCGGCGGCAACTCCGCGGAGCTCTACCCCGACTACGACGAGTCCATCGCCGAGATGACCCGGGCGATCGACGAGTCCCGGCGGTTCGTGCACGTCGAGTTCTACATCGCGACGCTCGACGACACCACGCGGCCGTTCTTCGAGGCACTCGCCCGGGCCCAGGCCCGCGGCGTCACCGTGCGCTTCCTGCTCGACCATTGGGCGAGCCGGGGCTACCCGGGCTACAAGGACACCCTCGCGTTCATGGACCGCGCCGGCATCGAGTGGCACCTCATGCTGCCGCTCCTGCCGTTGCAGGGGAAGTTCCAACGCCCCGACCTGCGGAACCACCGCAAGATCATGGTCATCGACGGCCGGGTGGCGTTCACCGGGTCGCAGAACCTCATCGACAAGTCGTACGACCTCAAGTCCCACATCGACAAGGGCATGCAGTACAAGGACCTCTTCGCCCGGTTCGAGGGGCCGGTGGTCGCCGGGTTGAACGCGCTGTTCGTGACCGACTGGTACAGCGAGACCGACGAACTGCTCCTCCGCGAGAGCGATCCCGTGCAGCGGGCCGACCGCGGCGACGCACTCGACTGCCAGGTCGTGCCGTCCGGCCCCGGGTTCGACGGCGAGAACAACCTGCGCCTCTTCAACGCGCTGCTCTACTCGGCGCAGCAGAAGGTGTCGATCACCTCGCCGTACTTCGTGCCGGACGACTCGATGCTCTACGCCATCACCACCACGGCGCAGCGCGGGGTCGAGGTCGAGCTCTTCGTCGGCGAGATGGGCGACCACGCGATGACGTGGCACGCACAGCGCTCCTACTACGAGGGGCTGCTCCGGGCCGGCGTGAAGATCTGGCTGTACCGCGCGCCGACGATCCTGCACGCGAAGCACTTCACGATCGACGACGACGTGGCCGTCATCGGGTCGAGCAACATGGACATGCGGTCGTTCAGCCTCAACCTCGAGGTCTCGGTCATGGTGCGGGGCAGCCGGTTCGTGGACGCCCTGCGCGAGGTCCAGGCCGCCTACAAGGAGCACAGCTTCGAGCTGACGCTGGACGCGTGGGAGGACCGGCCGCGGCGGTCGAAGGTGCTCGACAACGTCGCGCGGCTCACGGCGGCGCTGCAGTAGCGGGCGGGCCAGGAGGCGCGGGTCGGCCCCGGCGCGGGGGCGCGGGGCGCGGCTGGGGCGCGGGGCGCGGCTTGGGCGCGGGGGCGTCTCGCGCCCAGCACGGTGCGAGTTTGTTCGGCCGGTGCGCCGATGACCGCACCGTGCGGAGCTACAACGCCGCACCGAGCGATCGCCCGGGCACGGGATCGCCGAACCCGCACCGTGCGGAGTTGGACACCCCGTGCGAGGTCGGCCAAGCCGTGCGCCGGTGACCGCACCGTGCGGGGCTACAACGCCGCACCGAGCCACCGACGGGGCACCGGATCGCCGGAGCCGCACCGTGCGGAGTCGACCAGCCCGTGCGAGGTCGACCAAGCCGTGCGCCGTTGACCGCACCGTGCGGAGCTACAACGCACCACCGAGCGATCGCCGGGGCACGGGATCGCTGAAGCAGCACCGTGCGGAGTCGACCAGCCCGTGCGAGGTCGACCAAGCCATGCGCCGGTGACCGCACCGTGCGGAGTCGACCAGCCGGTGCGAGGTCGGCCACGCCGTGCGCCGGTGACCGCACCGTGCGGAGTCGACCAGCCGGTGCGAGGTCGACCAAGCCGTGCGCCGGTGACCGCGCCGTGCGGAGCTACAACGCCGCACCGGGCAACCGACGGCGCACCGGATCGCCGAAGCCGCACCGTGCGGAGCTGGCCACCGCGTGCGAGGTCGGCCGCCAGCGCGGCCGGTCAGCGCGGCTCGGGCACCATGCGGGTGAGCCGGGCGGTCAGACGTTCAAGGGGGCCACGCCCGAAGAACCGCCGCCAGAACATCGCGAACAGGACCGAGCCGATCGCGAACCACCCCCACGCGGCCGCTGACTCCGGGTACTCGGGCAGCGCCGCGAGCACGACGAGGTGCCCCGCGTACACCGTGAGCGGCATCGACCCGACCGCCGCCAGCGGGTACCCCATGCGGCGCACGACCTCACCCCGACCGTCGAACACGAGCGTGCAGAGCGCGATGACGGCCACGGCCACCCCCGCGGTGCCCACCACGTCGACGATCGACGACGAGTGGTCCCGGGGCGACAGGAACAGCTGCGCGGCGGCCTCGGCGGCGGTGCTCCCCTCCCCCGCGTACGGCACACCGGGGAATGCGAACCCGGCATCGGCGGGCACCGGCGCGACCGCGTTGCCGACCAGGTACGCGACGACGGCCGCCACCGTGCCGGACGCGAGGACGACCACCTGGGTGCGCCGCGCCTCCAGTCCTGCCCTGGCGAGGGCAAGACCGACCAGGACGTACGCCAGGAAGGTGACCACGGGGTAGACGAGGCCGAGCTGGACCTCCCAGGTGCCCGCGCCGGCGTAGAGCGGGGCGATGCCGATCGCGACCACCGGCGAGGCCACGGCGCACACCGCGGCGAGCACGAGCAGCCAGCGGGCGCGGACCCGGAGCACCGGGACGGCGAGCAGGAACAGGACGCCGTAGGTGGGGAGGATCACGTAGACCGGGGTCCCCAGGGCCATCAGGAGCAGCCCGACGGCGACGACCACGACCGCGCGGACAGCGAGCCTGGCGCGGACGCGGCCGATCCTCGGCGGGCCGGGCGGTGCGGTCCGACCGCTCGTCAGGCCGATCGAGACGCCGGCGAGCACGGCGAAGAGCGACGAGGACCGGCCGTGTGCGACGGCCGCCCAGGTGCCGGGGTCGGACCAGTCGACCTGGTCGGCGATCCCGCCGACGTGGGTCGCCATCATCCCGAGGAGCGCCAGCGCGCGCGCGACGTCGACACCGTCGAGCCGGACCCCGGACGCGGACACGCCCCGCAGCGCGGTGGGCGGTGCGGGGCGTGCGGTCGTCATGGCGTGCGCGTCGTGCCGGTCAGCTCGTCGCCGAGCCCGTGCGCGCGTCGACGCGACCGAGGGACACGTCGACCATCTCGTCGCGCGGGACGACCTTGATGCGCTCGCGACCCTCGGGTGCACCCAGGGCGAGCTCGTGGGCGTCGAGGTTGTGCCAGCCGTCGAGGTCGGTGTACTCGACACCGCGCTCGGCGAGCAGCGCCGGGATGGCGCCCTCGGACGGGTCGGCGGGCGTCCACCAGCTCGCCTGGTCGTTCACGATGTGCTGCACGGTCTCCATCGCATCGGACTTGGTGTGGCCGATGAGCCCGACCGGTCCACGCTTGATCCAGCCCGTCGCGTAGACCCCCGGGATCTGCTGGTTGTCGTCGCCGAGGACCTGGCCCTCGTGGTTCGGGATGACGCCGTGCCGCTCGTCGAACGGGACGCCGGGCAGGGGCGATCCGAAGTAGCCGACCGCGCGGTAGACCGCCTGGACCGGGATCTCGCGGACCTCGCCGGTGCCCTCGACGCCGCCCTGGCCGTTGGGCCGGGTGCGCTCGTAGCGGATCGCGGTGACGAACCCGTCCTCCCCGACGATCTCGAGGGGCTTCGCGTAGAAGTGCAGGTGCAGCCGGCGGCTCGCCTGGCCCGTCTCGCGGGTGCGCCACTGCTCGAGCACGCGGTTCATCACCATGACCTGCTTGTTCGTGGCGATGGCGGTCTTCGAGGCCTCGTCGTGGTCGAAGTCCTCGTCGTAGACGATCATGTCGACGTCGCGGAGTTCGCCCAGCTCGCGGAGCTCGAGCGGCGTGAACTTCACCTGCGCCGGACCGCGGCGACCGAAGACGTGCACGTCCGTGACCGGGGACGCCTTGAGGCCCTCGTACACGTTCGCGGGGATCTCGGTCGGCAGCAGGTCGTCGGCGTGCTTGGCGAGGATGCGCGAGACGTCGAGGGCGACGTTGCCGTTGCCGATGACCGCGACGCTCGAGGCGGTGAGCGGCCAGGTGCGCGGGACGTCGGGGTGCCCGTCGAACCAGCTGACGAACTCGGCGGCCCCGTAGGACCCGTCGAGCTCGACCCCGGGGACGTCGAGATCGGCGTCCTTGATCGCGCCGGTCGAGAACACGACCGCGTGGTAGTGCTGCTTGAGGTCGTCGAGGGTGATGTCCTCGCCGAAGCGGACGTTGCCGAACAGGCGGACGACACCGCGGTCGAGCACGTCACGCAGGGCGTTGATGATCCCCTTGATGCGCGGGTGGTCCGGGGCGACGCCGTAGCGGACCAGACCGTAGGGGGCCGGCAGCTGCTCGAACAGGTCGATCGACACGTCGTGGCCGTGGGCCTCGCGCAGCAGGATGTCGGCGGCGTAGATGCCAGCGGGGCCTGCGCCGACGATGGCGACTCGGAGGGTGGGCACTGATCGTCTCCAGTTCGTTCGGGTGCGGTGCTCCCGAGGTGGTCGAGGGGGTCGAGGGGCGGGGCCGTCGGCCACCGCGGTGGTGCCGCGCTAGCGGCTGCGTTCGACGACGGACTCGGCGAAGCGGACGAGGGCCCGCTTGACCGTGCCGTCCGGCAGGGGTTCGAGGGCGTCGACGGCGTCCATCGCCCAGCGGACCGCGACGGCGCGCGTGGCGGCGGTGGCCTCGTGTTCGCGCAGTGCCGCCACCGCCGACAGGTACGGCGTCGAGTCGACGACGTCGTCCGGCGCGGCGTTCACGTCACGCTCGATGCGCTCGAGCAGGTCCACCGCGTCGGGCGCACCGGTCGCGGCGAGCCGCTTGAGCTGCAGGAGCGGGAGGGTGTCCACGCCGGCACGCAGGTCGTTGCCGGCGATCTTGCCGGTCTTGTCCTTCGCGGGGGCGAGGTCGATCACGTCGTCCACGAGCTGGAACGCCACGCCGACCTTCTCGCCGAAGGTGCCGACGGCGTCGAGGTACGCGCGGTCCGCTCCGGAGAACATGACGCCGGCGCGGGCGGCCGTCGCGATCAGGGAGCCGGTCTTGTCGCTGAGCACCTGGATGTAGTGCTCGACCGGGTCGTCCTCGGGCTGCGGGCCGGTCGTCTCGTGGAGCTGGCCCATGCAGAGCCGCTGGAAGGTCTCGGCCTGCATCCGGATGCCCTCGGTGCCGAGGTCCGCCGTGATGAGGCTGGCGCGCGCGAACAGCAGGTCGCCCGTCAGGATCGCCACGTTGTTGCCGTAGGTCACGTGCGCAGCGGGGACGCCGCGCCGGACCGGCGCCTCGTCCATCACGTCGTCGTGGTACAGCGACGCCAGGTGCGTCGTCTCGATGCTCACGGCGGCCTTGACGACCGCGTCCGTGACGCCGTCGCCGAGCTGGGCGATGAGGAGCGTCAGCGTCGGACGGATCCGCTTGCCACCCGCCGACAGCAGGTACCGGCTCGTGGTGTCGGCGAGGGTGTCGGTGGAGCGCATGGCGTCCTCGAGCCCCCGCTCGACGAGCTCGAGACCGTCGTCGACCGCGGCGATGAACCGGCGTTCCGCGGGCGTTGCGAACAGTCGCTCGCCGATGCCCAGCGATGCGCGGAGACTCGGTGCGCGACGTGCGACCGGGACGCTCGGATTCAAGTGCTGCTCCGTGTTCGGGGGTGGAGGGACCGGTCAGGCGTCGGTCGGGTCGACGCTCGGCTGCTCACCGGTGTGCTGGTGCGCACGACGGGCCTTGGCGCGTCGTGCGACGGATTCACGGACCTCGCCCGCGACCGGCTTGCGACCACGGTGCAGTGCGACGATACCCGCCGTGAGGTTCCGGTAGGCGACGACCGAGAACCCGACGCCGCGCAGCCACTGGCTGAGGACCTGCTGGTCGGGCCACGCCTCGATCGACTCGGCCAGGTAGCGGTAGGCCGCCGGGTTGCTGCTGGACAGCCGGGCCACGCCCGGGAGCACGCGCTTGAGGTACGTGCCGTACCCGAAGCGGAGCAGCGCCAGCGGGGGCGTGGAGAACTCGCAGATGACGACGCGGCCGCCGGGCTTCAGGACCCGGAGCATCTCGCCGAGGGCCTGCATCGGGTCGTTGACGTTGCGCAGCCCGAAGGAGATCGTCACGGCGTCGAAGGTGTCGTCGTCGAAGGGCAGCTGCTCGGCGTTGCCCTCGACGAAGGTGATCTCGGGGTGGCGTTCACGACCGACGGCGATCATGCCGGCGGAGAGGTCGAGCGCCGTGACGTCGGCGCCCTTCTTCGCGAACGCCGCCGCACTCGTGCCGGTCCCCGCGGCGATGTCCAGCACCTTCTCGCCGGGCTGGGGATCGACCGCGCGGACCGTCGCGACACGCCACAGCGGAGCGTTGCCCGCCGAGAGGATGTCGTTCGTGAGGTCGTACTTCGCGGCGACGTCGTCGAACATGGCCGCCACCTCGTCCGGCCGCTTGTTCAGGTCCGCTCTGCTCACCCACAACATCCTAGAGGTCGCGCCCGGACGTTCCCCGCGTGGCGCGTACGATCGGTGGCGTGACCCGAACCACCACGGCGGCCCCACCGCTGACGGTCTCGACCCGGATCCTCGACGATCCGGGCGCCGTCCTCCGCCACACCCTCCGGGACAGCCCGCTCGCGTTCGTCCGGAACGGCGACGGCATCGTCGGGATCGGCGAGGCGGTGCGGTGGACGTTCAGCGGCCCGGACCGGATGCGCGAGGCCTCGGCGGCGTGGCGGTCGCTCGTGCAGGAGGCCGTCGTCGACGACCCCGTGCAGCTGCGCGGCACCGGACTCGTCGCCTTCGGGTCCTTCGCCTTCGCCGACGACTCGGCCGAGACGAGCGTGCTCATCGTCCCGCGCGTCGTGATCGGTCGGCGCCGTGGGAAGGCCTGGCTCACCGCCGTCGACACCACGCTCGCCCCGGAGCCCCTCGCCTTCACCCGCACCTCGGTGCCGGTCCCGCACGTCGGGCCGCACGTGTCCGTGACGCTCGGCCCGGGCGCCGTCGACGAGGACGCCTACGCCGCGAAGGTCGCCGACGCAGTCCGCCGGATCGCGGCCGGCGACGCCGAGAAGGTGGTGCTCGCGCGCGACCTCGTCGGGACGCTGCCCGACGGAGCCGATCGCCGGGCGATCCTGCTCGACCTCGCCGAGGCGTACCCGCAGTGCGTCACGTTCGCCGTCGACGGGATCATCGGTGCCACACCGGAGACCCTCGCCCGGACCGACGGCACCAGGCTCTCGGCTCGCGTGCTCGCCGGCAGCGCGGCGCGCGGCACCGACCCGGTGTCCGACCGGGCCGCCGCCGAGGCCCTCGCCGCGAGCACGAAGGACGTCGAGGAGCACCGGTTCGCCATCCAGAGCCTGCTCGCCGCGCTCGCCCCGATCGCGTCCGAGCTGCGCGCCGACCCGGAGCCGTTCCGGTTGCAGCTGCCGAACCTGTGGCACCTCGCGACCGACGTGCAGGCCACGCTGCCCGTCGGGACGACCTCGCTCGACGTCGCGGACGCCCTGCACCCGACGGCCGCCGTCGCCGGGACCCCGACCGACGTGGCCGTCCGGCTCGTCGCCGAGCTCGAGGGGGTCGATCGCGGGCGCTACGCCGGACCGGTCGGCTGGCTCGGCGCGAACGGTGACGGCGAGTGGATGCTCGCCCTCCGGAGCGCACGGATCACCGAGGACGGCACCGTGCGGGCATGGGCGGGCGCGGGGATCGTCGCGGGATCCGACCCGGCCCGCGAGGTCGCCGAGACGACCCTGAAGTTCCGCCCGGTCACCGACGCACTCGCCTAGTCGGGCCAGGAGGCGCGGTGCCGGCCCGGCACGTCGGCCGCCGCTCGACGCGGTGCCGGTCCGACAGGTCCGCTCAGTCGGCCAACGGCACCTCGATGACGACGCGCTCGGCGGGGTCCGTCAGCACCCGCTCGAGGTCGCCCCAGGTCTCGGCACGCCGGTAGGTCCACCCGAGCCCGGTCACCACCGGTTCGACGTCGACGTGCTGCGGGGTGGTCATCATCCGGCGCATGTCGGCCTCCGGCGTGGTCGCCGCGACCTCGAGCCCGCGGAAGATCGCTCCCCCGCCGTCGTTCCCGACGACGACCTGCACGCGGTGCCGGTGCTCCTCGGTGCCGGTGACGAGCGCCCCGAGGTCGTGCAGGAGCGTCAGGTCGCCGAGCAGCACACGGGTGGTGCCGACCGAGGCCGTGGACCGTTCGAGGGCGGCGGCGATCCCCAGCGCGGTCGAGATCGTCCCGTCGATGCCCGCCAGCCCCCGGTTCGCGTGCACCCGGATCGCCTTGCCCGGGACGTGCCCGTCGGCGGCGCGGATGATCTGCGAGGCGCCGAGCACCAGGCGGTCGTGCGGCCAGGTCGCACCCCAGACGGCGTCCGCGAGCATCGTGCGGTCGACCGCGCGGCGGCGGAGCGCCACCTCGTCGCGGAGGAACTTGTTCCGCTCGGCACGGTCGCTGGACCGCTTGGCGTCGAGGTCGGGTCCGGCGTCGCCCCCGCCGAGCAGCGCGCGGCTCGCGGAGACCCACCGGCCGACCCACGCACGGTGCTCCGGCCGGGTGCGGCCCGTCACGCGGACGTCGGACACGACGGTGGTCGCGGCGTCCGGCCGGGAGGCGCGGGCCGGGTCGTACGGGTCGGCCCCCGGTCCGCGGACCACGAACGTCTCGACGTCGGCGCGCTGCAGGAGGGCCGGGACCTCGCGGCTGAGGGTGGGGTGCCCGAGCACGACCGCGCGGCGGACCGCGCCGCCGAAGTCCGGGTCGCCGAGGAGCGCACGGTAGGCGACGACGAGGTTCCGCCCGAACCGCGCACCGCTCGACACCTCGGCGATGAGCGGCGCACCGAGCTCCCAGGCGATCCGTTCGGCGTCCGCCCCGGCGTCGTGCCCGGCGATGACGATGGTCGCGGGCTCGTCGTCCGGCCAGAGGTCGACCACGGGCAGACCCGTGTGCACCCGCCGGGTGGCGAAGGCGAGGTCGACCTCGTCGTCGGGCACCGGCTGGACCGCCCCCTCGCCGAGCCCGGCGGAGAGCGGCTCGCGGAACGCGACGTTGAGCTGCACCGGACCGGGCTGCCCCGTGTGCCCGGCGGCCGCGGCGACCACCTCGCGCACGAGTCCCCGGACGGCGTCCGCGTCGACACCGGCGGCGGTCGGCGCCTCGACGTCGCGGACGACCGTGACGGCCGGTCCGAAGAGTCCGGGCTGGACGGTGGTCTGGTTGCTGCCGATCCCGCGGAGTTCGCCGGGCCGGTCCGCGCTCACGACGATCATCGGCACCCCGGAGTGGTGCGCCTCGAGCACCGCGGGGTGCAGGTTCGCGACCGCCGTGCCCGAGGTCGTGACGACGGCAGCGGGACGACCGGACTCGACGGCGAGCCCGAGCGCGAAGAACCCGGCCGTGCGCTCGTCGAGCCGGACGTGCACGGTGGTGCCGCCGACCCGCTCGAGCGCGACGGCGGCGAGTGCGAGCGCCTGCGACCGGGAGCCGGGGCTCACCACGACGTCGGTCACACCGGCCCGGGCGAGCTCGGTCAGGAGCGCGACGGAGAAGTCGGTCGCGGGGCTGCCGGACCCCGCTGGACCGTCAGCGATCGGCGCGGCCGTCGTCGTCGCGGCGGTGACGGTCGGCGCGTCGTTCCCGCTCGCGGAACTGCTGTTCGAGGTCTCGGAGGGTCTCGTCGTCCTGGTCCTTGTCCGTGCGGTGCTGATCGGGGCCGCTGGGGCCGCCGAGGAAGTCCGGGTCGTCTTCGGGTCCACGGTACCCGGAGCCGCCGCCGGGACGGGTCGCCGGTGCCCGGCCGAGCAGGAACCAGAGGACGCCGCCGAGCACGGGCAGCACGATGACGAGGAGGACCCAGACGCCACGGCTGAGGGAACGGACACGTTCCCGGGGCATCGTGGCGCAGTCGATGGCCGCGTACACCGTGAACGCCACGGCGGCGACGACGACGATCAGCCACAGTCGGATCATGGCCGGGAGTCTAGGTCGGCAGCCTGTGGGGTCCCTGCCGGTTGCGCTTCCGTAGACTTGCGCAGGTGAAAGCGTGGCTCGTGTACACCCTGGCCCGCCTCGGCATCTTCGCCGCGGTGCTGGCACTGCTCCTGCTCCTGACGCCGATGACGGCGGCCTGGGCGACGATCGTCGCTGCGCTCGTGGCCCTGCTCATCTCGTACATCGCCCTGCCGAAGCTGCGCGGTCGCGTGACGGAGAGCCTGGCGAACCGCCGCCCGGCCCCGGAGCACGACGTCGACTCCGACTTCGAGGACGACTTCGTCGACGCGGCGGACACCGACCTACCGACCGGGCAGGCGGTCTCCGACGCCGACCGTCACGCGGCGCGCCGCGAGCACCGCGAGGGCTGATCCCCGCGGGCTACGGCTGCACGGCGAGCGTGATGCCGAGCACCACGCCGAACACCAGCGACGCGAACGACGAGAGCTGCAGTGCCGTGATGAGTTCCCGCGGCTTCCGCGACGACACCCCGATCGCGAGCGCCGGCAGGGCGAGCAGCAGCGAGAAGTACGTGAAGCCGGTGCGGAAGTAGAGCAGCACGAACCAGAGCAGCACCACGTAGGGCAGCATCAGGAACAGGCCGTAGAGCACGCGTGCGACGGGCCGCCCGACCACGACCGCGAGGGTGCGCTTGCCGGCGAGCTGGTCCTCGTCGATGTCGCGGATGTTGTTCACCATGAGCACCGCGCAGGCGAAGAACCCGGCGGCGATCGCTGCCGCCCAGCCGCTCGGGGTGACCTGGTCGATGAGCACGAACTGGGTGCCGAGCACGGCGACCAGGCCGAAGAAGACGAACACGAAGACCTCGCCGAGGGCGTTGTACCCGTAGGGCTTCTTGCCACCGGTATAGAACCAGGCCGCGACGATGGCGGCGGCGCCGACGAGCAGGAGCCACCACAGCCCGGTGAGCAGCACGATGACGATCCCGGCGACGGCGGCGAGTCCGAAGAACGTCAGCGCGACGGTCAGCACGGTGCGGGGCTTCGCGAGCCCGGCACCCGTGAGTCGGGCCGGTCCGACGCGGAACTCGTCGGTGCCGCGCACCCCGTCGGAGTAGTCGTTGCTGTAGTTCACGCCGATCTGCAGGAAGAGGGCGACGAGCAGCGCGAGGATCGCGACCGGGAGGTGGTGGTCCTTGGCGATCCAGTCGCCGAAGTCACCCGCCTCGCCGCTGTCGACGAACCCGACGGTCGTGCCGAGCACCACGGGGACGACGCCGAGCGTCAGGGTGCGCAGACGTGCCCCGCCGATCCAGTCGCGGGCGGTCGCCCGGCGCTTCGTGCGCTGGGGTGCCGCGGCCTTCGCCGGGTTGCCGGAGCGGTTCCTGGACCGGTTCGTGTTCTTCGTGCGTGCCACGACCGTCCATGGTATCGGCGTCGGCCGTGCGTCCGGCACGTCGGTCCAGGAGGAACGGATCGCGCTCGGCGGTCGACCCGCGTCGGTCAGTGGGTGGGGTCGGCGATCGCCCGGATGGCCCGTCGGTCCGGCTTGCCGGACGCGAGCATCGGCAGGCGCTCGACGACGACGACCTCGGCCGGCCGCGCCGCACGCCCGAGGGCGTCGCCGACGGCGCGGCGGACGGCGTCGAGGTCGAGCGGCCGGTCGGTCACGACGACGGGCACCTCGCCCCACTCCCCCGAGGCCCGACGGGTCACGACGGCCTGTTCCTGCCCGTCGAGGCCGCGCACGATCCGCTCGACGGCGCCGAGCGGGACCTTCTCGCCGCCCGAGATCACGACGTCGTCGAGCCTGCCGAGCACGCGGACGACGCCGTCGACGAGCTCGGCGGCGTCCCCCGTCCGGTACCAGCGGTGTCCGTCCCGCTCGGTGAAGGTCCGGGCGGTGCGCGCGTCGTCGCCCAGGTAGCCGTCGGCGAGCATCGGCCCGGACAGCAGCAGCTCGCCGTCGTCGAGGTCGGTGCGGACGGTGCCGAACGGGACCCCGTCGTAGACGCACCCGCCGCTCGTCTCGCTCGCGCCGTACGTCGTCACGATCGGGATGCCTGCGGACCGGGCACGGTCGCGGAGGGTCGGCGGTGTCGCCTGCCCGCCGACGAGGACGGCGTCGAAGCCGGCGAGGGCTCCGGTGGCCCGGTCGTCGTCGAGGATCCGGGCGAGCTGCACCGGGACGAGCGAGGTGTAGCGACGCGGGGCAGAGGGGCCGGTGGCGAGCCGGTCGGCGGCGTCCGCGAACGCCGCCGCCGTGAAGTGCCCGCCGGCGACGACGACGGGCGACGTCCCCGCGGTGATCGAGCGGGTCAGGACGTTGAGCCCCGCGATGTAGTGCACGGGCAGTGCGAGCACCCAGCCGCCCGGGCCGCCGAGCGCCGCGTCCGCGGCGGCGGCCCCGGCGAGGAGCGCCTCCGACGACAGCGCCACCCGCTTGCCGGTCCCGGTGGACCCGCTCGTCTCGACGACCAGCGCGACCCGCTGCGGGACGGTGGCCGGAGCCGGTGTCGGCAGCGCCGGGGCGCCGTCCGCGACCGGGAGCAGGGCGGGGCCGCCGGCGAGTGCCGCCTCCAGGCCGCGCAGCACGGCCGACGGGTCCGACGTGCCGGTCGCGACCAGCGGACGGGTCATCAGTAGTGCCAGGGGAACGCGGTCCACTCGGGGGCGCGCTTCTCGAGGAAGGAGTCGCGGCCCTCGACGGCCTCGTCGGTGCCGTAGGCGAGGCGCGTGGCCTCGCCGGCGAAGACCTGCTGCCCGACCATGCCGTCGTCGACGGCGTTGAAGGCGTACTTCAGCATCCGGATCGCGGTCGGCGACTTGCCGAGGACGATCTCGCCCCAGCGGATCGCCTCGCGCTCGAGGTCCGCGTGCGGGACGACGGCGTTCACGGCACCCATCTCGTACGCACGCTGGGCCGAGTACTCCTGGGCGAGGAAGAAGACCTCACGCGCGAACTTCTGGCCGATCTGCTTGGCGTAGTAGGCGCTGCCGTACCCGCCGTCGAACGACCCGACGTCGGCGTCGGTCTGCTTGAACCGGCCGTGCTCGGCGCTCGCGATCGTGAGGTCGCAGATCGCGTGCAGCGAGTGGCCGCCGCCGGCCGCCCAACCCGGGACGACGGCGATGACGACCTTGGGCATCATCCGGATGAGCCGCTGGACCTCGAGGATGTGCAGCCGTCCCATCGACGCCTCGGCCGCGGCCGGGTCGACACCCTCGGGCGGAGCGCCCTCGTCACCGACGTACTGGTAGCCGCTGCGCCCGCGGATCCGCTGGTCGCCGCCGGAGCAGAACGCCCAGCCGCCGTCCTTCGGGCTCGGGCCGTTGCCGGTGAGCAGGACGACGCCGACGCGGGGGTCCTGCCGGGCGTCGTCGAGCGCGCGGTACAGCTCGTCGACGGTGCGCGGGCGGAAGGCGTTCCGCACCTCGGGCCGGTCGAAGGCCACCCGGACGATCCCCTTCGAGACGTGCTTGTGGTACGTGATGTCGGTGAACCGCTCCGCGATCGGAGCCGCGGTCCAGACGTCGGGGTCGAACAGGTCGGAGACTTCGGCAGCCATGCCCCAACGCTACCGCCGCGGGCTACAGCCCCGTGCCGCTGGTGGCGGCCGAACCGCCCATGTCGGTGAGCAGCTCCGGCGCCACGATCACGAGCAGCACGATGAGGATCACCGGGTTCGCGAAGAACGCCACGACGACCCCGACGGCGCCGTACCAGCGACCGAACGACCCGACCGCCGCCACGAAACCGAGCACGGCCGCGATGAGCGTGAGGAACACCACGACGAAGCAGATGCCGAACGCGAAGTCGGTGTCGCCGCCCATGAAGACCGCGAACGCACTCGCGTCGACCGCGGCCGAGACGACCGCGAGTCCCAGGGCGATCTTGCCGACCACCGGGTTGCGGCGCTTCCGCGCTCCCTGGGCCTGCTGCCGGACGTCGACCGTGTTGCGCTGCATGAGCCGGGCGAACTCGCCGGTGTCACGACCGGGTGCGTCGGCCCGCGCCGCGGAGGGTGCTGCGGATCGCTGCGACACACGCTGCTGCGGTTCCCGCGCCACAGGCCCTCCCTCGTCCTCGGTGCTCGTCCTGGCTGCTGCCGACCGTGGCCGACCGATGCATGCTAGTGCGCGGTGCTGGCGGTCCCCTCCGAGGAACCGTGGGGTGCCCTGGGTGCTCCTGGGATGATGGCCAGGTGCTCCCCGACCTCGCCGACCTCCGATCCGACGCGCACGTGGTCGCCCTGCCGATGCGGGTGCGGTTCCGCGGCATCACGGTGCGCGAGGCACTGGTCCTGCGGGGCCCGGCGGGCTGGACCGAGTTCTCGCCCTTCGTCGAGTACGACGACACCGAGGCCGCGGCGTGGCTGCGGGCGGCCGTCGACTTCGGCTGGTCCGAGCACGACCCCGCCGCGGACAGCGTGCCGGTGAACGCGACGGTGCCGGCGATCGCACCGGACGCCGTCGCGGACCTGCTCGCGCGGTACCCGGGCTGCAGGACCGCCAAGGTCAAGGTCGCCGAGCCCGGCACGACGATCGACGACGACGTGGCCCGGGTGGCCGAGGTCCGTCGGGTGATGGGTCCCTCCGCCGCGGTCCGGGTCGACGCGAACGGCCTCTGGAGCGTCGACCAGGCCGTCGAGGCCCTCGAACGCCTCGCGCCCCTCGACCTGCAGTACGCCGAGCAGCCGTGCCGGACCGTGCCGGAGCTCGCCCGGCTCCGGGAGCGGATCGCGGGCCTCGGCGTGCCGATCGCCGCCGACGAGAGCGTCCGCCGCGCCTCCGACCCGCTCGCCGTCGCCCGTGCCGGTGCCGCCGACGTCCTCGTCGTGAAGGCGCAGCCCCTCGGCGGGATCACCGCTGCCCACGCGATCGTCGCCGACGCCGGGCTGCCCTGCGTGGTGTCGAGTGCGCTCGACACGTCCGTCGGGCTCGGGATGGGCGCGTTCCTCGCGGCACGTGCGATGTCGCCCGGGTACGCCGCCGGGCTCGGCACCGCGGCCATGTTCACCTCGGACGTCACGACCACGCCGCTGCTGCCGGTCGGTGGTCGCGTGCCGGTGCGGCGGGCGGACGTCTCGCCAGAGCTGCTCGACCGGAACGCCGCGTCGCCGGAACGGACCGACTGGTGGTTCCGACGGCTCGAGCGGGTGCACGCCGTGCTCGCCGCCGCGTGACCGGACGACGGAGGGGCGGCGGGGTGCCTGCTGGCACCGCGCCTCCCGTCCGCACGTGGTCGCGTCAGCGACCGGTGGTGATCAGAGCCCCGAGTAGCTGTGCAGGCCCTTGAAGAAGACGTTGACGACGGAGAAGTTGAACATCACCGCGGCGAAGCCGATGAGGGCCAGCCACGACGAGCGCGCACCGCGCCAGCCGCGGGTCGCCCGCGCGTGGATGTACCCGGCGTAGACCACCCAGATGATGAAGGTCCAGACCTCCTTGGTGTCCCACCCCCAGTACCGTCCCCAGGCTCGCTCGGCCCAGATCGCACCGGCGATGAGCGTGAAGGTCCAGAGGACGAAGCCGACGAGCAGGACGCGGTAGGTGAGGACCTCGAGGCGGTCGGCGTCCGGCAGCGTCTCCATGAAGCGGAGCTTGCCCGAGGCGGTGCGGCCCTGCCGGTACGTCTGCACGAGCTGCGCCACGGCGAGGCCGGCACCGAGGGCGAAGAAGCCCGTGCCGGCGATGGCCACGAACACGTGGATGACGAGCCAGTACGACTGCAGCGCGGGCTGCAGCGGGACCACGGGCACCCAGTAGTTCACGGTCGCGATGCCGAGCAGGATGATCGTCAGGCCGGTGATGAAGACGCCGAGGAACTTGAGGTTCTGCCAGAACTGCACGAGCAGGAAGATCAGGACGATCAGCGCCGTGCCGGTCAGCGAGAACTCGAACATGTTGCCCCACGGCACACGGTCGGCCGCGATGCCGCGCAGGACGACCGAGGCGACGTGCAGCACCAGCGCGAGGATCGTCATCGCCATGCCGACGCGCTCGAACTTCGTGCCGCGACGACCGGACGGTGCATCGGTGGTCGCGACCTTCTCGAGGACGACGGTGCCGCCCTGGACGGTCGCGACGGTCCGCTCCGCCTGGACCGCGGGGGCGCTGCTCGACGCGTCGGACGCCGCCGCCACGTTGCCGGCCCGCTTGGCCATGTCGAGGGCGAACGCGATGAACGCGATGACGTAGACCGCCATCGCGGAGTACGTCAGCACGACCGAGTAGGTCGCGAGGTTCGTGGTCATGTCGTTCACTGGGGCATCCTAACTCCGAGGTCCGACGTGTGGCGCTGGGCGATGTCCGCCACGGCACGTTCGAGGTTCGGGTCCTCGCCGCGGGCGAGGCCCGCGTACTCGAGGTCGAAGCCCGGTTCGACGCCGTCGCCCGCGCGGCGCTCCACGACCTTGACCCAGACCCGGCGACGCGGGACGAACAGCGAGGTGAGCAGGCCGAGCACGGACAGGACCGCGAACCCGCCGACCCACAGCTGCGACGGGTCGTGGTGGACGTCGAGCGACACGTAGCGCTTCACGCCGTCGAACGTGATCGAGCCGGCTCCGTCCGGCAGCGTCTTGGTCTGCCCGGGCTTGAGCTCGACGCTCGCGGTCGTGGACTGCCGACCCGCGATCTGCTGCAGGCCGCTGGTGTCGAGCGTGTAGACGCTCTGCGGGACGCCGTCGTTCAAGCCGAGGTCACCCGTGTAGACCTGCAGGGTCAGCAGCGGGTTCTGGTCGTCGGGGTACGCGCTGGCGTAGGCGCCCGTCGAGAGCTTCGAGGCCGTCGGGTAGAAGAAGCCGACCATGCCGAGCTGGTCCGGCTTCGAGTCGGGGACCTTGATGACGCCGGTCGAGGTGTAGTTCGCGTCCTCCGGCAGGAACGGCACGGTGTCCTTGAAGGCCACGTTGCCGTCGCCGTCGCGCACCGTCACGTCCATCGCGTAGCCGTTGCCCAGCAGGTAGACGTTCGTGCCGCCGACGCTCACCGGGTCGTTGACGCCGAGGCGACTGGTCTTCTTCGCGCCGCCCTTCTGCTGGGTCGTCACGGTGGCGGAGTAGTCGAGCGCCTGCCCGAGGGCGTCGAGGTTCCGCTCCTCGTACTTCGTGACGAACTTGTCGAGCGTGAAGTTGTAGCCCTGCAGGTCGGTCTGCCGGAACCAGCGACCGGGGTTGAACGAGTCGTACGAGCCGAGCACGTTCGAGAACGTCTGCCCCTCGACCAGGAGGCGCTGACCGGTGTAGCCGAAGCCGCCGCCGACGCCCACCGCGAGCAGCACCCCGACGAGCGCCGCGTGGAACACCAGGTTGCCGGTCTCGCGCAGGTACCCGCGCTCGGCGCTCACCGAGTCGCCGAACCGTTCGACGCGGTAGCCGGAACGCTTGAGGATCGCCATCGCGCGGGTGACGGCGTGCTCCGGGGTGACACCGTCGCCGTCGACGGCGACCGAGCGGTAGCCGGCCAGACGGCTCAGACGGACCGGGGTCTTCGGCGGGCGGGTGCGGAGCGCCTGCCAATGGTGCTTCGTGCGCGGGACGATGCACCCGATCAGGGAGACGAAGAGCAGCAGGTAGATCGCCGAGAACCACACCGAGGTGTAGGTGTCGAAGACCTGCAGCTTGTCGAGCACCGGGAAGAGCTGCGGGTGGTCGGACTTGTACTGCACGACGCCGTTGGGGTCGGCCGTGCGCTGCGGGACGAGCGAGCCCGGGATGGCCGCGAGGGCGAGCAGCATGAGCAGGAAGAGCGCCGTGCGCATGCTCGTGAGCTGTCGCCAGAAGAAGCGGAGGTACCCGAGCGGTCCGAGCTTCGGCTGGTTCACCCCGGCGTCGCCCGAGCCACCTGCGGCGGCCTCGGGGCCGGACCCGTCGACGTGGTCCGACGGTCGCTGCGGGTCCGCCGAGGTGTCGGTGGCGTCGATGTCGGCTTCGGGCCGCGACGACGCTCCGGCGTCGATGTCGGGTTCGGGCCGCGACGACGCTCCGGCGTCGATGTCGGGTTCGGGCCGCGACGACGCCCCCGCGTCGGGGGACGGTTCAGACTGCCGGGACAAAGGTCTGGATCACCGCCCCGACGCTCGACATGACGGCCGACCAGATGCCGGTGACCATGAGCAGACCGATGACGATCAGGATCGCTCCTCCGATGATGTTGACGATGCGCATGTGGCGCTTCACGACGCGGATCGCGCCCGTGGCCCACCCGGCGCCGAGCGCGACGAGGACGAACGGGATGCCGAGCCCGAGGCAGTACGCGACGCCGAGCCACATGCCCTGCCAGGCACTGCCCGACTGCACGCTCAGCAGGTTGATCGCGGCGAGGGTCGGGCCGAGGCACGGCGTCCATCCGAGGCCGAAGACGATGCCGAGCAACGGCGCGCCGACGAGCCCGGTCGCGGGGGTCCAGCCGGGCTTGATCGTGCGCTGCAGGAACGTGAAACGCCCGACGAACACGAGACCCATCGCGATCACGACGACGCCGAGGACCTGCGTGATGAGGTCACGCCATCGCACGAGCCAGAAGCCGAGCGCGCCGAAGACCGTCGTGTACGCCACGAAGACCGCGGTGAAGCCGAGGATGAACAGCAGCACCCCGAGCACGACACGACCCCGCCGCTGCCCGCCCTCGGCGACGCCGCCGACGTAGCCGAGGTACCCCGGCACGAGGGGCAGTACGCACGGGGACAGGAACGACACGAGGCCGGCGAGGGCCGCGACGGGGAGCGCCACGGCCATCTGCCCGCTGAGGATCGCGTCGGCGAAGGGGTTGCTGGACACGGGTCAGGAGGCCTTGCCCGACAACTCGTCGGAGACGAGCGTGTTGAGGATGCCCGGGCCGTCGACCGCACCGAGCACACGCGCGGCGACGCGGCCCTGCTTGTCGAGGACGATCGTCGCGGGGACCGCGTTCGGGGCGATCTGCCCGGAGAGCGCGAGCTGCATGGTGCCGGTCTGCTGGTCGAGCACGGTCGGGTAGTCGACCTTGAAGGTGCGCTCGAACGCCTCGGCGGTGCCCTGCTCGTCGCGCACGTTCACGCCGATGAACTGGACGTCCTTGCCCTGGAACTGGTCGTGGACCGTGTTGAGGTACTTGGCCTCGGCTCGGCACGGCGGGCAGCCGGCGTACCAGAAGTTCAGGACGACGACCTTGCCCTTGAGCTCCTTGGAGGACAGGGTCTGGCCGTCGATGTCCTTCGCGCGGAAGTCCACCGCGTCGGTGCGCTTGTCGGTGGCGACCTCGGTCACCGCGCCGTTGCCCGAGATGTAGTTCTGGGTCGTCCCGCTGCCGTACTGCTTCGACAGCGAGTCGTTGTCGGACGAGCACCCCGTGAGGACGAGGGCTGCCGCGACCGCCGTCGCCGCGAGGGCCGCGAGCCGCTTCCTGCTGCTGATCACACTGCTCCTTCGTCGATCGCGGTCGCGCGCAACGCCTGCGCCGGATCCGCGTACCCGACCTCGGTGAACCGACCGGACGAGGTGGCGGGCACACGCTCGACGGTGGTGATGCTCGAGAGGTCGCAGCGTCGCTTCCTCGGGTCGTGCCAGAGCTGCTCGCCGGCGAGGCGCCGGTGCACCATCCAGATCGGCAGCTGGTGGCTGACGAGGACGACGTCGCCCTCGTCGACGCTCTCCCACGCCGTCGCGATCGCGGCGACCATGCGGTTCGCGATGGACTCGTACGCCTCGCCCCAGCTCGGCCGGAACGGGTTCGCGATCCACGGCCACTCGGCCGGACGCGCCAACGAGCGCTTCGTGAAGCCCGGGGGCTGACCCTCGTACCGGTTCGTCGGCTCGATGAGCCGCTCGTCGAGGGCGACGTCGAGCCCGTAGGCCTCGGCCCAGGGCGCCGCGGACTCCTGCGTGCGCTGCAGGGGCGACGCGACGATGCGGCGGACGTCGACACCGGCGTCCTTCCACGCGATCGCGGAGGCGCTGGCCATCTGCTTGCCGAGGTCGCTCAGTCCGAAACCGGGGAGTCGCCCGTAGAGCACACGGTCCGGGTTGTGCACCTCGCCGTGACGGACGAGGTGGATTCGGGTCGCGGGCATGGATTCCAGTGTAGGTCGCCCAGCCGTTCCCACCGGCCGCACAGGGGATTCACCGGATGCGGAACCACTCAGCCCAGTTCGCCGGACAGCCGCCCGTGGATCGCCGTGGACCCGGTGTTGAGGTGCACTACCTCGACGCTCGACCCGTGCTTCGCGAAGCGCTGTTCGACGCCGTCGAGGGCCGCGACCGTGCTGGCGTCGAAGACGTGCGCGTCGGACATGTCGATGACCACGTGCTCCGGGTCCTCGGCGTAGGAGAACCGGGTGACGAGGTCGTTCGAGGACGCGAAGAACAGCGCTCCGCGGACCCGGTACCGGACCGTGTGCTCGTCGACGACCTCGCGCGCGACGCTCACGACGTGTGCTGCCCGCCGGGCGAAGACGAGCGCCGCGACGACCACCCCGACGAGCACGCCGGTCGCGAGGTTGTCGGTCACGACGACGACCACGACCGTGATGACCATCACCGCGGTCTCGCCGAGCGGCATCCGGCGGAGGGTGCGGGGCCTGATGCTGTGCCAGTCGAACGTCGCGACGCAGACCATGATCATCACCGCGGTGAGCGCAGCCATCGGGATCTCGGCCACGACGTCGTGCAGGACGATCGTCAGCACGAGCACCGACGCTCCGGCGGCGAAGGTCGAGATGCGCGTCCTGGCCCCCGCCGTCTTCACGTTGATGACGGTCTGGCCGATCATCGCGCACCCGCCGGTCCCGCCGAAGAAGGCGGAGGCGACGTTCGCGATGCCCTGCCCCCAGGACTCCCGCCACTTGCTCGACCCGGTCTCGGTGATCGAGTCGACGAGCTGGGCGGTGAGCAGCGTCTCGATCAGGCCCACGATCGCCACCCCGAACGCGTACGGCGCGATGATCTGCAGCGTCTCCAGCGAGAACGGCGTGGTGATCCCGTTGAACCCCGGCAGCGCCGTCGGCAGCGCGCCCTCGTCGCCGACCGTCGGCACGGCGACGCCGAACAGGATGGTGATCGCGGTGATCACGACCACCGCGACGAGCGGCGCGGGGACCGCCTTCGTGAGGAACGGGAACCCGATGATGACGGCGACGCCGAGGGCCGTCAGCGCCCAGACGACCGGCGGCACGTCGGGGCCGAACAGGTTCGGGAGCTGGGCGGTGAAGATGAGGATGGCCAGGGCGTTCACGAACGCGACGTTGACGCTCCGCGGGATGAACCGCATCAGCCGCGCGACGCCGAGGAAGCCGAGCACGATCTGGACGAGGCCGCCGAGGACGATCGTCGGGACGAGGTAGGCGATCCCGTGGTCACGCACGAGCGGCGCGATCACGAGGGCGACCGACCCCGCCGCGGCGGAGACCATCGCCGGACGACCGCCCACGATCGAGATCACGACGGCGATGACGACGCTGGAGAACAACCCCACCGCCGGGTCGACGCCGGCGACGACCGAGAACGAGATCGCCTCGGGGATGAGGGCGAGCGCGGTGACGACCCCGGCGAGGACCTCGCGCGTGAGGAGACGGGGCGAGCGCAGGGCGCTGAGGACGCTGGGCGCGGAGGGAGCGTGGGTGATCACGGACATCGCTCAGAACCCTACCCTCGCGTGAGGGTAGGGTCGTCGCCGTGAGCAGCACCATGCACATCGGGGAACTGGCCGAACGCGCCGGGATGTCCCTCCGCACGATCCGGCACTACGACGAGGTCGGCCTGCTCGTGCCGAGCGGTCGGACGACCGGCGGGTTCCGTGTCTACACGGACGAGGACCTGGAGCGGCTGCTCGTGATCCGCCGGATGAAGCCGCTCGGCTTCACCCTGGACGAGATGGCCGAGCTGCTCCGGGTCGTCGAGGGACTCGCCGAGCGGGACCCCGAGCACGCACCAGCACTCGCGGCGCGGCTCGACGAGTTCCTGGCCGACGCACGAGCGCGGCACGCGAAGCTCGTCGAGCGCGCGGGCATGGCCGAGGAGTTCATCGGCACGCTCGGCACCCTGCGCGCCTCACTCCCGTGACAGCTCCCCCGCCTCGATGAGCCGCCTGCGCTCGCGACGCGCAGCACGGGTCTCCTCGATGGAACGGATCACGTCGTCGTGCATCTCGATGAGCCGACGAGCCTTCCAGGGACGAAACCGGTACCGCTGGCGGACCTCCTGCCGCCACTCCTCACGCCGCCGTTCGATGAGCACCTCGACCGGGTCCCGCGCCGTCATCGTCTTCCCCTCCCGTGATGCGTTCGAGCACGATCGTGCCGAACGCGGCGTCGTGATCGCGAAGGATCTGCATGTTGGACATCGCTCTGGCGCTCGCGAGCCCGACCTCGCTCCGACCCACGTCCCCGTCGCACGCCTGGTCGACCGTCCACACGGACCGCGACCACGCTCGATCCCGCTCCTCACGCGCGACGTCCGGCCGCCACCGCAACACCGCCCGCAGGCCACCGGCCACCGGCCACCGGCCACCCTGCGATCGCGGTCAGCGCGACGGGCGACACCGCCGCGACCACCGCCGCCACCGCCGCAGGCGGCCACGCCGCGAGCCCCTCGACCCCTGCGGTCATGCGGGGCCTCCCTCCAGCTCGCGACCCGGCCACGTCGAGAACGCTACGGAACGCCGGGGGCGAACCGCGCCTCCGGGCCCGCCCTGTGGACACCGCCGGACGGAAGCCGAGCTGTGGAGGGACGACCGCACCCGACGACGGCGCCCGAGGCGCACCCGGTAGACTCGACCACCGTGATCGAACGCACCCGCATCGCCGACCTCGCCGCACGCCCCGACGGCCCCGTGTCCGTCGCCGGATGGGTGGAGACCGTCCGAGACCAGAAGAAGGTGCAGTTCGTCGTCCTCCGTGACGAGTCCGGCGCCGCACAGCTCGTCAACCCCGCCACGCGCGAAGCGGTCGACGGCGACGACGCCTCCGCCGCCGCGCTGGCGACGACCGAGGCCATCTCCGGCCTCGCCCACGGCACCTTCGTGCACGTGCAGGGCACCCTGAAGCACGACGAGCGCGTCAAGCTCGGCGGGCTCGAGGTCAAGGTCGGCGAGCTGACCGTCGTCAGCGCCGCCATCCCGGAGACCCCCATCGCGGACGACTCCTCGCTGGACAAGCGGCTCGACTGGCGCTTCCTCGACCTGCGCAACCGCAAGCAGAACCTCATCTTCCGCGTCCAGACGACGATGGAGCACGCGTTCCGCACGTACTGGGTGGAGCGCGACTACATCGAGATCCACACCCCGAAGCTGATGGCCTCGGCGTCGGAGTCCCGTGCCGAGCTCTTCCAGCTCGAGTACTTCGAGACGACCGCGTACCTCGCGCAGTCGCCGCAGAACTTCAAGCAGATGGCGCAGCCGGCCGGGTTCGGCGCGGTGTTCGAGATCGCGGACGCCTTCCGCGCGGACCCGTCGTTCACGAGCCGCCACGCGACCGAGTTCACGAGCGTCGACGCCGAGATCTCCTGGGTCGAATCGCACGAGGACGTCATGGCGATGCACGAGGAGCTCCTCGTCGCGGGCTTCACCGCCGTCAAGGAGAAGTACGGCGCGGAGATCGAGGAGGTCTTCGGCTTCGAGTTCGTCGTGCCGACCGCCCCGTTCCCTCGCGTGACCCTGGCCGAGGCCCGGAAGATCGTGGCCGACAGCGGCTACGAGGTCGTCCGTGCCGACGGTGACCTCGACCCCGAGGGCGAGCGTCGCGTGAGCGCCTGGGCGAAGGAGACGCACGGCTCCGAGTTCGTCTTCGTCACCGACTACGACGCCTCGATCCGGCCGTACTACCACATGCGTCACGCCGACGACCCGACGCTCACGAACAGCTACGACCTGCTGTTCAACGGTGCCGAGATCTCGACGGGTGCGCAGCGCGAGCACCGCGTGGACACCCTCGAGGCGCAGGCCGTCGAGAAGGGCCTCGACCCCGAGGAGCTCGGCTGGTACCTCGACTTCTTCCGCTACGGCGTGCCGCCGCACGGCGGGTTCGGCATGGGCCTGGCGCGCGTGCTCATGCTCGCGCTGCACGAGCCGTCCATCCGCGAGGTCACGTACCTGTTCCGCGGTCCGACGCGCCTCACCCCGTAGGCCGCCGCACTTCGTGTGCAGAAATGGTCGCTTCCCGAGTCGGGAGGCGACCATTTCTGCTCACGAAGCGAGCGCGGCGCGCGGCGCGGGCCCGGAGGCGCGGCTCAGCTCTGCCAGTCGATGGCGGCCCGCCCCGAGACGAGGCCGCGGATCTCCGCTGCCGCGGCCTGGTGGTCGGGGTGCACCTGGTAGTCGTCGAGCCCGGCGAGGTCGTCGAAGGTGGCCACGACGGCGAGGTCGCTGTTCTTCTCGGGGTAGGCGACGTTCTCGACGACCTCGAGCGACCGGATCGACGGCACGGTGTCGACGAGGGCCGTGAGGAGTTCGCGGACGCGGGCGATCGAGGCGTCGCGGTCGACGTCCTCGCGCAGGGTCCAGGAGACGACGTGGTGGATCATGCGCGGGCCTCGGCCTTCTCGAGGGCACGGTGGAGCCGGTCGGCGTCGACGTGCCAGTTGCTGTGGACACGCCCGTCGACCAGGACGACGGGGATGTCCTCTGCGTACTCCTCGCGGAGGGCGTCGTCGTCGAGGATGGAGCGCTCCTGCAGGGTCGTCCCGGGGTGTTCCGCCACGACGCGTTCGACGACCGGCCGGGCGTCGTCGCAGAGGTGGCAGCCAGGCTTCGTCAACAGGGTCACGGCGGGCATGGGACCACCCTAACCGTCCTCGCCGCACCGCCCCCGGAGACACGAAAGCCCCGGCGAACCGGGGCTTCGGGTGCAAGTACTGGACTTACTTCTTGTTGCGACGCTGGTGGCGCGTCTTGCGAAGCAGCTTGCGGTGCTTCTTCTTCGCCATGCGCTTGCGGCGCTTCTTGATGACAGAACCCATAACGGACCTCACTCGGACTGATGTTGTGTGGACACCGGGCCAACGAGACCGCGGAAAAACAACCCCGCCGAGTCTAGCGGAGCGCTGACGCGATGTCGAACGGCGCGGTTCGGACCCGCCTAGCCGACGTCGGCGATGCCGCCGCGCAGGACGTCCGCCACGGCGGACTCCGGGACGCGGAAGGACCGGCCGAAGCGGATGGCGGGGAGTTCTCCCGCGTGGACCATGCGGTAGACGGTCATCTTGGAGACGCGCATCATCTCGGCGACCTCAGCGACGGTGAGGAAGCGCACGTCGTCGAAACTGCCGGTCATGGTCCGCCTTCGGGATGTTCGGTGTGACCTGTGTGGTCACTGGCAACTGTAGGGGCCGGTGCGACCCGGTGTCCAGGGAGGACACAGGCCCGGCCACCCCGCCGGACCCGGTCGCCGTCGCCCCGCCGGACTCAGTCCTCGTCGCCCCGCCGGGTGAACCGCTTGCGGCTCCGGTCGACGACCCGTTCCCACCCCTGCTGCGCACCGGACAGGGCCGCCGTCGCGCGGTACGACGCCTCGGCCATCACCCGGCCGAGCTCGGTGCCGACCTCGACGGTGGCCTTGCCCGCCGCGCCCGAGCGCCGGACCGAGACCGGCTGCCCGTCGAGCGTCCAGGCCGTGGTGGCCGGGGTGCCGTCAGCGTCCACCGCGCCGGTGAACGGCAGGACCCACTCCTCGATGCCGACGAGCGGTTCCGGGTCGAGCCGGTAGTAGCGGTGCTGCCCCTCTTCACGGCTGGTGACGAGACCGATGTCGCGGAGCACGCGGAGGTGCTTCGACACGGTCGGCTGGCTGACGCCCAGGCGTTCGACGAGCTGGCCGACGCTGAGCTCGCCGCCGGTGACGTCGGAACCGTACGCGGACAGGAGCGTCCCGAGCAGCTCACGCCTGGTGGGGTCCGCCACGACGCTGAAGATGTCGGCCATGCAGCAAGGCTAGCCGGGGCGTCACGGATGTACCATGACGAACCGTCCTGCCCATGTCCACGGAGGCATACGATGCTCGACCGACACGAGCCGCCGTCCCGCTCGGCGGACACGATGCGTCGACGGCCCTCCCGGCTGGGCACCGCCCTGCGCTCGTCGCCGTCCCGCCTGGCGATCGTGGTGTTCGTGGCGCTCATCTTCGTGTTCACGAGCCTGTTCATGACCCCGTGGGCCGCGGCGGACGGACGGTCGACGCACTTCGCGGACGCGCTGTTCACGGCCGCGTCGGTGGTCTGCGTGACCGGGCTCGCGACGGTCGACATGGCGACGCACTGGTCGGTGTTCGGCAAGACCCTCGTGGTCATCGGCACGCAGATCGGTGCGGTGGGCGTCCTGACGTTCGCCTCGATCCTCGGGCTCTTCGTCACGCGGAAGCTCGGCCTCCGCGCGAAGCTCATGGCCGCCGGCGACTCGAACCCGCTCCGGACCCACCACGGCGCCGTCCCCGAGGGGCAGGCGGTCCGCCTCGGCGAGGTGGGTACCCTGCTCGCGACCGTCGCGGTGAGCACGCTCTCGATCGAGATCGTCCTCGGGCTGCTCCTGCTGCCGTCCGTGCTCATCGCCGGCATGCCGTTCTGGACGGCGGTCGGCGACTCGTTCTACTACGCGGCGATGGCGTTCACGAACACCGGGTTCTCGCCGAACGCGAGCGGGCTCGAGCCGTTCGCGCACGACTACTGGTTCCTCTCCCTGCTGATGGTGGGCGTCGTCGCCGGCTCGATCGGCTTCCCGGTGATCCGCGCCCTCACGAAGCAGCTCCGCACGCCCCGCCGGTGGCCGATCCACGTCAAGCTCACGCTGGCGACGAGCGCGGTCCTGCTGCTCGGCGGCGCGGCCGTGTACATCGCGCTCGAGGCGTCCAACCCGACGACCTTCGGCCGCGAAGGAGCGGGGCGCACGGCGTTCCAGGCCCTCTTCCTGTCGACCATGACCCGTTCCGGCGGCTTCTCGCTCGTCGACTTCGACCAGCTGAACGGCTCGAGCCTGCTCGTCACGGACATGCTCATGTTCATCGGCGGCGGGTCGGCCTCGACCGCGGGCGGCATCAAGGTCACGACGCTCGCGGTGCTCTTCCTGGCGGCCGTCGCCGAGGCGCGCGGACGGCAGAGCATGGAGGCGTTCGGCCGCCGCATCCCGAGCGACGTCCTGCGCGTGGCCGTCGCCGTCGTCCTCTGGGGCGCAACGATCGTCGCCGTCGCCACGATCGTGCTCCTGCAGATCACCCACGAGTCCCTCGACCGCGTCCTCTTCGAGGTGATCTCGGCGTTCGCCACGTGCGGGTTGTCCTCCGGGGTGTCCGCGTCCCTGCCGGAGTCCGGCAAGTACGTGCTCGCGGCGACGATGTTCCTCGGTCGTGTCGGTACAGTGACCATCGCCGCTGCACTGGCCGCCAGCCAGAGCCGGCAACTGTTCCGTCGCCCCGAGGAGAGGCCGATCGTTGGCTGACCGCAACCGCCCGCACCCGCTCGGCGCCGTGAGCCACGACGCCCCCGTGCTCGTCATCGGCCTCGGCCGGTTCGGTGCCGCCACCGCCGGGCAGCTCGAGCGCCAGGACCGCGAGGTCCTGGTCGTCGACACCGACGCCGGACTCGTCCAGAAGTGGTCGGACCGGGTCACGCACGCGGTGCAGGCGGACGCGACCGACATCGACGCGCTGCGGCAGATCGGTGCGCAGGACTTCCCGATCGCGGTCGTCGGCACCGGCAGCGACCTCGAGTCGAGCGTCCTCATCACCGCGAACCTCGTCGACCTCGGCATCCCGCAGATCTGGGCGAAGGCGATCAGCCGTTCGCACGGCACGATCCTGTCCCGGATCGGCGCCAACCACGTCGTCTACCCGGAGCGCGAGGCGGGTGAGCGCACGGCGCACCTGGTGTCCGGCCGGATGCTCGACTTCATCGAGTTCGACGACGACTTCGCCGTCGTCAAGATGTTCCCGCCCGCGTCGGTGCGCGGCAAGGACCTCGCCACCACCGTCATCCGCACACGCTTCGGTCTGACCGTGCTCGGCATCAAGACCCCGGGCGAGGCGTTCGTGCCGGCGACCCCGGAGAGCGTGATCGGGGAGAACGACGTCATCATCGTCTCCGGGACGGAGCGCGCGCTCGAGCGCTTCGCCGCCCTGGAGTGACCCCCTGACGGCCGGGAGGCGCGGTGCGGCCCCGCAGCGCGCCTCCCGGCCGTCGACCGGTCACGTCGCGGACGGGACCCCGTCCCGGAGGGCGCGGAAGAGCCGTGCCAGACCGGCACGGTGGGCTGCGACGACGGTGTCGTCGTCCTCGCCGTCGAGGACGGCCTCGGCCGTCCGGACGAAGACGGTGGCGTAGCCGGCGACGAAGAGCGCCGCGAGGAGCCGGTCACCGACGGCCTCCCCGAGCGCGCGCTGCCCGTCGGCCACGAGTTCGAGCGCCCGCGACCGCAGTGCCGGCGAGTCCGCGACGGTCCGGAAGAACCGTCTGGCGCCGGGAGCGAGTCCCGAGACGGGCGCGCGCTCGTCCGCCACGCGGACGGTCAGCGCCTCGAGCGTGTCGAGCACGTCGTCGTGTGCGACGCCCTCGACCGCGGCGACGAACAGCGCGATCGTCTCGGCGGAGCGGTCGAGGAAGAGGTCCTCCTTGCGCGGGAAGTGCTTGAACACCGTGACGCTCGACACCCCGGCGGCCGTCGCGACCTGGGCGACGGTGACGCCGTCGAACCCGTGCTCGGCGAACATGCCGGACGCGGTCTCGGCGATCCGGGCCCGGGTCTCCGGTCCCCCGCGGGGCGCGCTCCTGGGCATGCGGACTCCTTGCTTGTTGACTGACTGAGTTGAGTGACTTAACTTAGACGCATGAACGCCCGTCGCTTCCACTCTCCCCGATCCCTGCGCGGATCGCGTGTCGCCCTCGCCGGGCTCGCCGCGGTCTTCCTGTTCGAGATGCTCGACAACTCCGTCCTGAACGTCGCCCTCCCCACGATCTCTCGCGAGCTGCACACCGGGGCGACGGGACTGCAGTGGGTCACGACGGCGTACTCGCTCGTCTTCGGTGGTCTGATGCTCGCCGCCGGTGCCGTCGCCGACCGGTACGGCCGGCGACGGGTGATGCTCTCCGGGCTCGTCCTCCTCGGCCTCGCGAGCCTCGCGACCGCGTTCGTGACGACCGTCGGCGGGCTCGTCGCCGTCCGGGTCGCGACCGGGATCGCGGCCGCGATGACGACCCCCGGCTCGATGGCCCTCGCATTCCGGCTCTTCGACGACGACGAGCGGCGGGTCCGTGCGATCACGGTCATCTCCACCGTGGGGCTCGTCGGGCTCGCCGTCGGCCCCACGGTCGGTGGGCTCGTCCTCGCCGTCTGGCCGTGGCAGGTGCTCCTGCTCGTCAACGTGCCGATCGCGGCGCTGGCCTTCCTCGGGATCCGGCTCGGCGTCGCCGCGGACGACCCGGGCGGGCTCCACCGGGCCCCGGTCGACTGGACGTCCGCGGTGCTCGGGACGGCGACGATCGTCCTCGCCCTCGTCGCGCCGACGCGCTTCGCCGACGGCGGGCCCTCCGACTGGACGGCTTGGGCGGCCACGGTCGGCGCCCTCGGCTGCGGTGCCTGGTTCGGGGCCCGGCAGCGCCGCGTGGCGCACCCGCTGCTCGACCTCGCGCTCGTCGCCCGGCCGCTGGTGTCGAGTGGCCTCGCGTACAAGGCCGCCACGGGCATCGCGGTCGCCGGGCTCGGCTACCTGGTGACCCTCCACCTCCAGCTGGCGTGGGGGTGGCCGCCGGCCCTCGCCGCGCTCGGCATGCTGCCGCAGGTCGCCGTGCTCGTGGCCGGCAGCGCGTTCGTCGGGCCGTTCGTCCGTCGGGTCGGCCTCGGGCACGCCGCCTGGTCGAGCGCGGCCGCGGTGGTCGTGGGACTCGCCGTGTACACGCTGCTCGGGCCGCTCGGCTACGGGTGGATCGCCCTCGCACTCGTGCTCGTCGCCGCGGGCATGCGGGTCGTCGGGGTCGTCGCCGGCACGAACGTCCTCGGCGGTCTGCCCGGGGACCGCACGACCATCGGCGCGGCCCTGGTGGACACGTCGTCCGAGGTCGCCTCCGCCGTCGGTGTGGCGATCGCCGGGACGGTGCTCGGCGCGGTGTTCACCGGGTCGCTCACCGCGACGCCGTGGAGCCACGCGCAGAGCGCCGCGTTCGATGACGCGGTGACGATCGGCGGATCGGTCCTGACCGTGCTCGCGGGCGGCCTCGTCGCCTGGGCGATGGTCCGGGCCCGGCGCGCGCTGCCGACCGTGCCGTCCCCGGCTGCCGATGTCGTGGCCCCGGAGCGCCGGGCCCCGGACCACCAGCCCGCGGGTCGCTGACCCTCGGACCAGCAGCCCGCGGGCCGACGTCCCGTCGGGCGGCGGCCCGCCGGACGCTGGCTGTTGGTCGGCGGCCCGTCGACCGCTAGCCCTCGGAGAGTTCCTCGGCGCGGGCGATCGCGGCGCGCGACGCCCGCTCGAACGTCCCGGCGAGGTCGGCCTCCTGCAGCACCGCGACGGCGCGTTCGGTGGTGCCCTTCGGGCTCGTGACGGCCTTCCGCAGCACGGTCGGCTCCTTGCCGGACGCGGCGAGGAGTTCCACCGCCCCGCGCAGCGTGCCCTGGACCATCGCCTCGGCCTGCTCGGCCGTGAACCCGAGGGACTCGGCGGCCTGCTGCCACTGCTCGACGAGGAGGAAGACGTAGGCGGGACCCGACCCGGACACGGCGGAGAGGGCGTCGAGCTGCGACTCCGGCACCTCGATCACCACGCCGGAGACGTCGAACACCGACGAGGCGAGCGCGACGGCCTCGGCGTCGGCGGACGGGCCGGCGCTGATCCCGGTCACCCCGCGGCCGACGCCGATCGGGGTGTTCGGGAGCGCCCGGACCACGCGGACCCCGGCCGGCACCCGCGCCTCCATGCTGGCGGTCGTGGTCCCGACGGCGACGCTCACGACGACCGTCCCTGGTGCGAGGTCGGCCGACACCTCGTCGAGCAGTTCCCCGATCGCGTAGGGCTTCACCCCGAGCACGACGAGCGACGCGCCACGGACCGCGGCACGGTTCGCGTCGGGGTCGGTGTCGGTCGCGGTCGCGTCGAGGCCACGCTCCCGGTGCGCCGCGGCCGAGGACTCCGACTTCGTGGTCAGGGTCACGGTGGCGGGGTCCAGACCGGCAGCGAGCAGCCCGTCGAGGACCGCGCCGGACATGGAGCCGACGCCGAGCAGAGCGGTGCGGGGCAGTTCGATCGTCATGCCCCAGACCCTACCGAGCGCCCTCGCCTAGGATCGTCTTCCAGGTCGGGAGAAGGGACAGCTGTGAGCGCTTCAGGAGGCACGAAGGCGATCCTCGCCGCGCTCGGCGCGAACGTCGGCATCGCGATCGTGAAGTTCGTCGCCGCGGCGATCAGCGGATCGGCGTCGATGCTCGCCGAGGGCGTCCACTCGCTCGCCGACTCCGCGAACCAGCTCCTCCTGCTCCTGGGCGGCCGCCGCGCCCGCCGTGCCGCCGACGAAGAACACCCGTTCGGCTACGGACGCGAGCGGTACGTCTACGCCTTCGTGGTCTCGATCATCCTGTTCTCGGTCGGCGGCGTGTTCTCGCTCTACGAGGGCATCGAGAAGGCCACCCACCCGCACCCGCTCGAGAACTGGTGGCTGCCGGTGGTGGTGCTCGTCATCGCGATCGGGCTCGAGGGCTTCTCCCTCCGCACCGCGCTCCGGGAAGCCCGACCGCAGAAGGGCCGGCAGAGCTGGGTGCAGTTCGTCCGACGTGCCAAGGCACCGGAGCTCCCCGTCGTCATGCTCGAGGACACCGCGGCCCTGCTCGGCCTCGTCTTCGCACTGTTCGGCGTCGGCCTCACCGCCATCACCGGCAACGGGCTGTTCGACGCGATCGGCACGATGCTCATCGCCGCGCTGCTCATCGCCGTCGCGGTCGTGCTCGGCATCGAGACGAAGAGCCTGCTCGTCGGCGAGGGCGCCACCGCCGCCGACGTCGAACGCATCAAGCACGCGGTGCTCGACGGTCCCGAGGTCGACTCGATCATCCACATCAAGACCCTGTACCTCGGCCCTGACGAGCTCATGGTCGGCGTCAAGGTCGCGGTCGACGGCGACCGACGACTGGGCGACGTGGCGGCCGGCATCGACACGGTCGAGCACCGGGTGCGGCAGGCCGTGCCGATCGCCCGGGTGATCTACGTCGAGCCCGACGTCCTCCGGACCGGACCCCGACCGCCCACCGAGGCGATCGTCATCCGCGCCGCGGACTAGCCCCGCACCGGCCGGGGACTCGCCGCGGACCGGCCCTGGACCGGCCGCGGACTAAGGGGAACCTTGCTGGCGGGCGCCGGGACCGGTCATCCACGATGGTGACATGTCGGCGCTCTTCAACATCCTGCTCATCCTGCACTTCCTCGGCCTCGCGGCCGTCATCGGAGCCTTCCTCGTGCAGGTGCGGCGCAAGGGCGGCTTCCAGACCGCCTGGCCGATCACCGGGCTCGTCGTGCAGCTCGTCACCGGCCTCGGGATGATGGGGATCATCGACGCCACCCAGGACGGCGGCGCGAACCACGCCAAGCTCGGCGTGAAGCTCGTCATCGCCGCCGTCGCCCTGGTGCTCGCGTTCGTCGCCCGTGCCCGTCAGAAGCGGGCGGACGCCGGCGCGGCGAAGGCGAAGGCCGCCCTGCCGTTCTTCCACTCCGCCGGCGCGCTCGCGATCGTCAACGTGCTGATCGCGGTGCTCTGGAGCTGAGTCGCCGCCGGGCTGCGCCCCGGCTCCTCGGGCCCGCGGTCCCTCTGCCCGGTCAGCGGCGCGCCGCGAAGAACGCGTCGAGCAGCGCGGCGCACTCCCCCTCGAGCACGCCGCCGATGACCTCGGACCGGTGCGGGAGCCGGCGGTCCCTCGCGATGTCGTAGACGCTCCCGCTCGCGCCGGCCTTCGGATCCCACGCGCCGAACACGATCCGCGGCACCCGGGACGCCATCACCGCGCCGGCGCACATCGGGCACGGCTCGAGCGTCACCACCAGGGTGTGCTCCTCCAGGTGCCAGTCGCCGACGGCCGCCGCGGCTGCCTGCAGGGCGAGGACCTCGGCGTGCGCCGTCGGGTCCTGCCGCGCCTCGCGCTCGTTCCGCCCGACCGCGACCACCGTGCCGTCTCGGTCGAGCACGACGGCGCCGACGGGGACGTCCCCGGTCGCGAGGCAGGCGCGCGCCTCGTCGAGCGCGCGCTCCATCGCCGGGACGAACGGGCGGGCGGCGGGTGCTTCCACAGGGACCTCCTGGCGGTCGGCAGCACGGTAGGCTCGACCCTATGCGAGTCCACGTCGCCGACCACCCGCTCATCACCCACAAGCTCTCGGTGCTCCGCGACCGGACCACTCCCTCCCCCACGTTCCGCGCCCTCACCGAGGAGCTCGTCACGCTCCTCGCGTACGAGGCGACGCGCAACGTCCGGGTCACCGCGACCCCGATCGACACCCCGGTGGCGCACACCATGGGCGTCTCCATCGCGAAGCCCCGCCCGCTCGTCGTGCCGATCCTGCGTGCCGGACTCGGCATGCTCGAGGGCATGGTCAAGCTCGTCCCGACGGCCGAGGTCGGCTTCCTCGGCATGGCGCGCAACGAGGAGACCCTCGAGCCGCAGACCTACGCCGAGCGCCTGCCCGACGACCTGTCCGGCCGGCAGTGCTTCGTGCTCGACCCGATGCTCGCGACCGGCGGTACCCTCGCGGCCGCGATCGACTTCCTGTTCGACCGCGGCGCCGAAGAGGTCACGTGCGTCTGCATCCTCGGCGCCCCCGAGGGGCTCGCCGCGGTCGAGGCCGCCGTCGGCGACCGCAACGTCTCGATCGTGCTCGGCGCGCTCGACGAGAAGCTCGACGAGAACGGCTACATCGTGCCGGGTCTCGGTGACGCGGGCGACCGCCTCTACGGTCTCGCCGAGTAGACGCGACCACCACCGGACAGGAGGCGGGGGGGGGGGGGGGGGCGCGCCCCCCGGGCCGGGGGACCCCGGGCGGGGGGTGAACCCCCCGCCCCCGGGCGGGGGTGGCCCACCACGTGTGGCCACCCCCACCCCCCGGTCTGGGGGGGGGGGGCGGGGGGGCCCCCGCCCCTCCTGTCCGTCTTCCCCGTGGGTTCGCAGAACGCACCGTCCGCGCGGACGGTTGACACGACGTTGGTATCCCACCGATACTCGTCCCATGACTGCAACCGTGTCCACCCGCGTCCTCTCCGAGGCACTGGGGACCGCCGGCATGATGATGCCGGCCATGGCCGTCATGCGTTGTCGAATGTGTGCCTGATCGGCACCCGTTCCAGCCGGATCCCCCGCGACACCACCCCCGTCGCGCGAGCGTGATCCCAGGGTGACGACCACGTCGACGACACGCACCACGTCACGAGGTCCGTCCCCGTACCCCCGGGTCGGCCCCGGTCCGCAGCAGGACCGCAGGGCACCACGGCACTCGCCGTACCCGGACCGACGCATTCGACACGGCCGCGGCACACCTCGACACCGCAGCCACATCGCCCGGAGAACCGCCATGTCGCTCACCATCGCCCAGCCCCGCACCACCCTCCGCACCGCAGCCCCCGCGCCGACCGACCTCGGTACCGTCACCCCGATCCGTCCGCGTCGCCAGCCCGCCGCCCCGCCCGTCGCCGCCGGCGTGCCGACGAGCCCGGTCGTCGCCCCGCAGCGCAACCGCGCCCTGCCCGAGGGAACCGAGGCCCGTGGCTTCGCCCTGTACGTGGGCATCGACGAGGCGAAGGCCGCCGCGGCCGGCACGACGCTCGCCGCGGTCGTCGAGCAGCTCAAGGCCCTCACCGCGCAGCTCGTGCCGACGTCCGAGACCTACGCCGCCGTGGCCGTCGCCGCCGAGGGCTCCGGCGGCCGTGACGTCGACGTCGTCCGGCTCGCCCTGCAGGACCGCTCCGCCGTGGCCGCCCGCAAGCAGGCGGAGAAGCCCGAGCCCGAGGAGACCGGCGTCGTCATCGACATCTCCCGCAAGCGCGTCACCCTCGACGGCGAGGCCGCGCCCCTGACCTACAAGGAGTTCGAGCTCCTGCAGTTCCTCGTGCTGCGCGAGGGCCAGACCGTGGACCGCTCGGCGATCATCGACGGGCTCTGGTCCGACGGCGAGGACGAGACCCCGAACGAGCGGACGATCGACGTGCACGTCCGACGGCTCCGGTCGAAGCTCGGCGCGTTCGAGGAGATCGTCCGCACCGTGCGCGGGGTGGGCTACCGCTTCGACCGGCACGCGGACGTCGCGGTGCGCTACGCCTCGACGCCGTCGCCCGACCTCTTCTGATCCTGATCGCTGCTTCTTGGTGAACTCGCAGCGAACGACCGCCGCGTCCGCTAGCGCGCCGTTACCCGTTCGTTATACAGTCATCCCTGCAGGCAGTGTTTGCTGTGGCACCGCCTGTGGAATGTGATTGCAGGACACTCTTGGTGCAAGGGAGAGGGCCGTCCGCCGGGCAACCGGTGGGCGGCCCTCGTGCGTTGCGGGGGACACGGATGCGCGTCAGCGGCATCCCGTGTCCGACGCCGTCGGTAGTGTGGCATGACCGTACGACCAGAGGGAGCGGGACCGTGAACGAGCCACGCCGCAGCGAGAAGGCGACTGCCGTCGCCGCCTGGGAAGCGCTCTTCCGCGCACAGGTGACCGTCATGCGGGCACTCAACGCCGACTTCCCGGGCGGCGAGATCTCGTTCAACGAGTACGACGTCTGCTTCAACCTCTCCACCCAGCCCGGGCGACGCTGCCGGATGCGGGAACTGACCAGCCACCTGCTGCTCACCCAGCCGAGCGTCAGCCGCCTGGTCGACCGGCTCACCGCCCGCGGCATCGTCGAGAAGCAGCCTGACCCCGCCGATGCCCGCGGGGTCATCGTCGCCCTCACGCCGAACGGCTTCGACGTCTACCGGGCGGTCGCCGTCCAGCACGCGCAGACCATCGTCGACCAGGTCGGTGCCGGGCTCGACGAAGCCGAGCTCCGGACGCTCACCGAACTCTGCACGAAGCTCCGCACCGCCGCCGGGGCGTCGACGTCCCGTCGCGGCCCCCGGACGATGTCCGACGTCGACGTGGCGGCACGGTGACCGGCGCCCTGGTCTGGCTCCGCGACGACCTCCGTCTCGCGGACAACCCGGCCCTCCGTGCCGCGATCGACCACGGCGGCGCGGTCACCGTCGTGTACGTCCTCGACGAGGAGTCCGCCGGCATCCGCCCGATCGGTGCGGCGGCCCGGTGGTGGTTGCACCACTCCCTCACCGCGCTCGACGCCGAGCTCCGCGACCGTGGGTCACGACTCGTCCTCCGCCGCGGGCCCGCGGCCGACGTCGTCCACGCGCTGGTGTCCGACACCGGCGCCGACGCGGTGTTCTGGAACCGACGCTACGGCCGTGCCGAACGGGACCTCGACGCGGGGATCAAGTCGGCCCTCACCGACGCGGGGACCGAGGCGCACAGCTTCGCCGCGGCCCTGCTCTGGGAACCGTGGACCGTCCTCACCGGTCAGGGCGAGCCGTACAAGGTGTTCACGCCGTTCTGGCGTGCGGCCCAGGCCATGCCGGAACCCCGCCACCCCCTGCCGAAGCCGCGGGACCTGCCGGCACCCGCCGACACGGCGAGCGACGACCTCGACGACTGGGGGCTGCTGCCGACCCACCCCGACTGGGCCGGCGGACTCCGTGAAGCCTGGGAACCCGGCGAACGGGGT
The DNA here is from genome assembly GCF_047977705.1 of Curtobacterium sp. LFS084. Taxonomy (NCBI): domain Bacteria; kingdom Bacillati; phylum Actinomycetota; class Actinomycetes; order Micrococcales; family Microbacteriaceae; genus Curtobacterium; species Curtobacterium sp. LFS084. Next base: position 16,994 of record NZ_JBFPFM010000021.1, on the reverse strand, counting down.
GCACACCGGCGGCTCGAGCACTTCGTGACCCACGCGCTCGAGGACTACGACCAGCGGGACGAACCCGCGATGGCCGCGACGAGCGACCTCTCCCCGCACCTTCGCTGGGGCGAGGTCAGCCCGTACCAGGTCTGGCACCGCCTGCACGGCGAGCTCGAGCCCGAGCAGCGGAAGAACGCGTCGGCGTTCCTCCGGCAGCTCGCGTGGCGCGAGTTCAACTGGCACGAGTACTTCCACTGCGATGACATCACCTCGGTGAACGTCCGACGCGAGTTCGACGCGTTCCCCTGGCGGGACGCACCCGACGCCGAGGTCGACCGCTGGCGGCACGGCACGACGGGGTTCGACCTCGTCGACGCCGGCATGCGGGAGCTCTGGCACTCGGGCGCGATGCACAACCGTGTCCGCCTCGCGACGGCCAGCTTCCTCGTGAAGAACATGCTGGTCGACTGGCGTGTCGGCGAGCAGTGGTTCTGGGACACCCTGGTGGACGCCGACTCCGCCAACAACGCGGCGAACTGGCAGTGGGTCGCGGGCTCCGGGTTCGACGCGGCACCGTACTTCCGCGTGTTCAACCCGGACCGCCAGCTCGAGCGGTTCGACCCGCACCGTGAGTACGTGCACCGGTGGGTCCCCGCCGACGAAGACCGCCCCGAGCCGATGCTCGACCTCAAGGAGACCCGGCAGCGGGCCCTCGACGCGTACGACCGGATGCGTCGATCGTGAGCAGGATCGACGCGCGGGCGATCGCCGAGGTCGACGCGCTGTTCCGCGAACGGGTCGAACGGGGAGTCGCGCCGAGCAGCGTCTGGGGCGTGTTCGACCGCGCGGGCCTGGTGGCGTCGGGTGGGCACGGCGACCGCGGTGACGGCCTCGCCCCGGACGCGCACACCGTCCACCGGATCGCCTCGTGCACGAAGAGCGTGACGGCGGCGACCCTGCTCGCCCTGGTGGCGGACGGCCGGGTTCGACTGGACGACCCCATCACCGACTTCGTGCCCGCCTTCGCCGACGTCGCGCTCCCGACCGCCGACTCCCCCGTGCCGACGCTCCGCATGCTCCTGACCATGTCGGGCGGCTTCCCCACCGACGACCCCTGGGCGGACCGGCAGGAGTCCCTCTCCGACGCCGAGTTCGACGACGTCCTCCGCGCCGGCCTGCTGTTCGACTCGGTCCCGGGGACACGGTTCGCCTACTCGAACACCGGGTACGCGCTGCTCGGTTGGGCGATCGCGGTCGTCGCCGGGCGGCCGTTCACCGAGGTCGCGACGGACCTCGTGCTGCGTCCCCTCGGCCTCGGGGACACCGTCTTCCGCGCCGAGGACGCCCACGGCCACGTGGTCACGGGCGTCCGCCCAGCCAGCGACGGCGCGGGTGTGGGCGACTGGGAGCCCCTGCCGCTGACGGGTCCCGGCGCGTTCTCGTCGATCGGCGGCCTCTTCTCGACGGTCACCGACCTCGCCCGCTGGGGACGCCACCTCGCGTCGGCGTTCTCCGACGACCCGGAGGCCGGACCGGTCTCCCCCGCCGACCGCCGGCTCATGCAGCAGGCGATGCGCGTCGTTCCCGCAGCGGTGGTCCCGACCTCGACCCGTGCGACCGCGTACGGGTTCGGCCTCTTCGTCGAGCAGGACCCGGTGTTCGGCGAACTCGTGTCGCACTCCGGTGGCTACCCGGGGTTCTCGGCGCACATGCGGTGGTCTGCCCGAGACGGCATCGGTGTCGTCGCGTTCGAGAACGCGACGCAGGCGAAGGTCTCGGCTGCCGCCGACCGTGCGCTCGACGTCGTGTTGGCCGCCCGGACGGACGGTTCCTCCGCGCCTGTTCCCGGCACGGCCCCGACCGTCCACGCGACGCGGGTGGCGCAGGCGGCCGTGACGCGGCTGCTGGCCGACTGGGACGACGACCTGGCGGACGCGATCTGCACGCCGAACGTGGCGATGGACGTGCCCTACGAACGGCGACGCCGGGTGATCGCGGACGCCGTGGCCCAGGTCGGTGCCGACCTCGGCGCGGCACCGGTGGACGAGCAGTCGTCGGCTCCGTCGCACCTGCGGTGGTGGCTGCCCGGGACGACCGGGCGACTGCGCGTCGAGATCCGGCTGGCGCCCCTCGCGGCCGGGTTGGTGCAGACCCTGGTGGTCCGGGCCGAGCCCAGCGAGCGCTGACCCGCGACGGCCGGAACGCGCCAGCGTGGAACGACGCCGGGACCGGACGTCAGACCGGCGGGCGACCGCCCACGAACCCGAGCGCCCGCGCCGCGACCCGGGTGCCCTCGCGCGCGGCGGCGGCGACCCGCACCGGGTCCGTCGCCCAGGCACGGAGGAACCCGGCCGCGAACGCGTCGCCCGCGCCGAGCGTGTCGACCACCGTCGCCGGCGTGATCGGCACCGGCTGGGGACTCCGCCCGCGCCGACCGAGCAGGACCCCGTCGGTCCCCATCGTGACCACGACGAGCGGCACGTGTTCGGTGAGCACCGCGATCGCCTCGTCGACGGTCGGCGCCCCGGTCAGCGCCGCGGCCTCCTCGGCGCTCGGGAAGAGGGCGTCGAGACCGGACAGGGCCTCGAGGAACTCCGACGGGCCCACGGCGCGCACGACGGCGGCGGACGAGGGGTCGAGCGTCACCCGCGCCGGACCGGACCGGGCCCGGGCGATCAACGCCGCGATCCGGTCGGGTCCGCCGCCGCCGAGCATCGCCGAGCCGGTCAGGTGCACGATGTCGGCCCGAGCGACGAGGTCGAGCGGCAGGTCCTCCGCCGAGAGCACGCCACTGGCCGCGGGGTCGGACATCGCGGTGCGACCGTTCGCATTGCGCACCGACACGACCGCCCCGGTCGCCGTCCGCGCGTCGTAGCGGATGTGCGCCCGCACCCCGGCGTCACCGAGGGAGCGCTCGTGCCGGTAGACGTCGTCGACACCGACCCGGCCGACGAGGTCGACCTCGGCACCGAGCCAACCGAGCCACGTGGCCGCGTTGCCCGCGGCGCCGACCGGGCGGTGACGGATGACCGCTGCCGGATCGTGCGACCCCATGCTCGCCGCGGTGGTCTGGACCAGGACGCCGTCGAGGACGTCGCCGACGACGAGGAAGCGCTTCCCCGCGCCGCGACGACGGCCTGCGACCGCCCGTCCGGCACGGGGTGCCTCGGGCCGTGCCGGGGCCGCAGGGCGCTCTGGAGGCATGGACATCGCGCACATCATACGCGAAATCGAGTAAAACTCCGATTATTGACCACGATCGGACATGCAGGGCCCGATCCGCGGCCCTCACGTGAATGGTGCGGTGATATACTCGTGACTCGTATGTGAACTGTCGCGTACTGCCCATCTCGCTCGTTGGAGACGCCATGCCCCGCAAGCCCGACCCGACGCTCAAGCCGGCGATCATCGCGAAGGTGGTCGAGCACCTGCACGACACCAAGCTCGAGGACGTCTCGGTCCGGAGCCTCGGCCGCGTCCTCGGATCGAGCGCGTACCCGATCGTCTACCACTTCGGCTCACGCGACGCGCTCATCGACGCCGTCGTCGACCACCTCTCGGCAGCCGCCACCGACACCACGCTCGACCCCCGCACCGACGACGCCGGTCTGGCCGACCACCTCGTCGCGGTGTTCGGCGGACTCGACGAACCGGACCGGTCGCTCGCCGCACGGCTGACCTTCGAACTCGGCGCGGTCGAGTCGCTCGACGGACGCGATCACCAGCACCGGCTGCACCGCGCGCAGGTCGCCGCCATCGCCGCCTGGTGCGTTGAGCACGGCTTCGACGGCACCGACGCCGAGCACGCGGCGCAGAGCGCCGTCCTCGCCGCGCGGGGCGTGCAGTGGGGCACGCTCGTCGACCCGGAACACACCGCGTCCGACGCCGCGCTGCGCGCGATCGCCCACGAGCTGGTCGCACGAACGCAGTTCCAGCCGGCCTGAGCCGTCGACGGCACCGACGACGGACGGGAGGGGGGGGGGGCGGGGGGCCCCCCCCCCCCCCCCCGCCCGCCCGTCACCGGGTCACCATCGTGACCCGCCCCGTCCGCTTCAGAGCGTGACGAAGCGCTGCGACTTCGCGTTCGCGAAGCGCGCGGCGACGTTCTCCCAGTCGACGATGTTCCAGACGGCCTTGACGTAGTCCGCCTTGACGTTGAGGTAGTCGAGGTAGAACGCGTGCTCCCACATGTCGAGCATGAAGATCGGCACGAGACCGAAGGGCACGTTGGCCTGCTGGTCGAAGAGCTGGAAGGTCGTGAGCTTCTGCCCGACGGTGTCCCAGGCGAGGACGGACCAGCCGGAACCCTGGATGCCCGTGGCGACGGCGGTGAACTGGGCCTGGAACTTCTCGAACGAGCCGAAGAACTCGTCGATCGCGGCGGCGAGCTCGCCCTCGGGGACCTTGGTGTCCGGGCCGAGGTTCGTCCAGAAGATCGAGTGGTTGACGTGGCCACCGAGGTTGAACGCGAGGTCCTTCTCGAGCTTGTTCACGTTCGCGAGGTTGCCCGACTCACGGGCCTCGGCGAGCTGCTCGAGCGCGGTGTTGGCACCCGTCACGTAGGTCTGGTGGTGCTTGTCGTGGTGCAGCTGCATGATCTTGCCGCTGATGTGCGGCTCGAGTGCGGCGTAGTCGTACGGCAGCTCCGGCAGGGTGTACTCAGCCATGTGAGTTCCTTTCGATCAGTGGTGTGCGGATGGTGCTCCGCGGCTCACGAGAGCCGGGAACGATCGGTGAGGGAGTGGAATTCCCGGTTGTGGTAGACCAGCGGCTCGCCCCGCTCGAGGCCGACGACGATGTCGAGGACCTCGGCGACGACGACGGTCGACGAGCCGATCGGCGTGGTCGACAGCGGTCGGCAGCGCAGGGCGCTCGCGGCACTCGGCAGGTAGCGGTCGCCGGACGGCAGGGTGCCCCAGATCGGGTCGTCGGCCGCCGGGCTGCCGGTGGAGGCGAAGCGACGGGCGAGGCCGACGCCGAGCGAGTCGACGAGGTGCACGACGAAGATCGGCGCCCCCAGCACGACACCGGCCGACCCGGAGTTGGTGGACAGCGAGAACACGAGGACCGGCGGGTCGATCGCGACGCTCGCGACACTCGACGCGGTGAGGCCCGTCGGGCCGTCGGGGCCTTCGGCGGTGATGACGGCGACACCGGCAGGGTGTCCACGGAAGGCGGCCTTGTAGGCGTCCGCGATGATCGCCGGGGCTTCGTCGGGCATGGGAGTCGTCGTCGTTCCTTCGCTGGGGATGGCCACGGCTGCGCGACCACGTCCCAACGTATGACCTCAACCAAGGTTGAGGTCAACGATTCCCAGGTTCGTCCGATCCCGGGCGTGCCGCGTGACCCCGCGTGACGTGACGATCGGCACCACGAGCGCGACTTGGTGAGCAGGAATGGTCGGGTCGCTCGCGGGGACCCGACCATTCCTGCTCACCAAGCGCGGCTGCTCACCGAGCGCGGCGGCGCGGCGCTACCGGCGCTTCAGCATCACGACCGCACCGGCGGCCGCGACGACCATCAGGAGCGCCGCGACGCCGGCCGTGACCGTGACGCCGGAGTCGAACGCGGCCCGCGCGGACTCCAGCAGCGCCTGCCCCGCCGACCCGCCGAGGGACGACGCCGCCGACACCGCGCCACCGAGGGTCTCCTGCGCGGCGGTGTGCGCCGACGACGACAGGCCGTCCGGCACCACGACGTGCGCGCGGTAGGCGGTGGCGAGGATCGTCCCGAGCACCGCCGTCCCGAGCACGGCACCGATCTCGTACGCCGTCTCGGACATCGCCGAGGCCGCACCGGCCTTGTCCGCCGGAGCCGTCGAGATGATGAGGTCGTTCGTCACGGTCTCGGAGGCACCGATCCCGATGCCGAGCAGGACGAACGCGAACGCCAGGGCCACGATCGAGGCGTGGTGCCCGAGGGCCGCGACCATGGCGTACGCGGCCGCCGAGAACAGCAGCGACACCGCGACGACCCAGCGCGGAGCGACCCGCGCGACGATCGGCACGACCGCGAGCCCGGCGACGATCGTGAGGACCGACCCCGGGACGAGCACGATGCCGGAGGCGAACGGGTCGAGCCCGGCGACGAGCTGCAGGTGCTGGGCGATGAAGAACAGGAACCCGGTCAGCGAGAACATCGCCGTCATGTTCATCAGGACACTCCCCGTGAACGCGGTGCTCCGGAACAGTCGGAGGTCGAGCATCGGGGTCCGCGAGCGGAGCTGTCGACGCACGAACGCGATGCCGCACAGCACGCCGACGGCGAGCATCGCGATCGCGAAGCCCCGCTCCTCGGGGTGCACGACGGACTTGATGGCCCAGGCGATCGGGGCGAGGGCACCGAGCGACAGGAACATGCTCGGCACGTCGACCGGCCCCGGGTTCGGGTCGCGGGACTCGGGGACGCAGAACGGCACGGCGACGAGCATCACGACGAGGATCGGCACCGCGACGAGGAACACCGCGCCCCAGTGGAAGTGCGCGAGGAGGGCACCGCCGACGAGCGGGCCGAGCGCGTTGCCCGCCGCGAACATGGTCGACCAGACGGCCAGCGCCATCCGCCGCTCCCCCGCGTGCACGAAGACGTTGCGGATGATCGACAGGGTCGCCGGCATGAGCATCGCGCCGAAGACGCCCATCACGATGCGGGCGGCGACGAGCATCCAGGCGTCGGTCGCGAAGGCCGCGGCGACGGAGAACAGCGCGAAGCCGCTGGCGCCGATGACGAGGATCCGGCGACGCCCGATGCGGTCGCCGATGCTGCCCATCACGACGAGGAGTCCGGCGAGGACCAGCGGGTACGCGTCGACGATCCAGAGCTGCGTCGTGGCGTCCGGGTTGAGGGCGCGGGAGATCGACGGCAGCGCGAAGCTCAGGATGGTGTTGTCCACCGAGATGAGGAGGACGGGCATCATGAGCACCGCGAGGGCGGCGAACCGGCGGGTGCGGCTGCCGGTGACGGCGGTGGCGACGGGGCTGGTGAGCAGGGCGGACACGGTGACTCCAGGGACTTCGAGCCGGACCAGGTCGACGGCGGTACTGACGAACGGTCCGGACGGGGCGCGGTGTGGACACGCGTCGCGTCAGGACTCCGTTAGTGTACCGTCTGGACGGTGTTGGTTGCAAATGCAACTGACCGCCGGACAGGAGGGACGGTGCGGGCCCGCACCGCGCCTCCTGTCCGTCGCTGGTCGCGTTCCGGTCGGGGCCCGGTCGTCAGGCCGACTCGCGCAGGAGCAGTCGGTGCCGGACCGTGCGCTGCACCGCGTCACCCTGACGCGGCAGCTCGCCGGCGAGCATCCCGAGGGCGAGGTCGAGCGCCTCGCGCGCGACCGCGTCGAGGTCGACGGCCAGGGTGCTGAGGGTCGGAGACACGAGCGAGCCGAGCGGCAGGCCGTCCACCCCCACGACGCGCACGTCTCCGGGGACGTCGATGCCGGCTCGCCGGCACGCCTGCAGCACGCCGAGGGCCATGACGTCGTTGAAGGCGAGGATCGCGTCCTGCCGCCGCCGGCGCGCGAGGATCCGGGTGGTCTCCTCGGCACCGCACTCGGCCGTGCCGTGGTCGGCGTGCACGAGCTCGGGGAGGTACCCGCGCCGCTCGAGGGCGTCCATCATGAGGGTCCCGCGGACGCTCGTGTGCCCCGGCGACGAGTTGTCGAGCACCACCGGGTGCCGGACGCCGGTGGCGACCAGGTGGTCGGCGAGGACCTCGATCGCGTCGGCGGGGTCGATCCAGACGGCGCCCGTCGCGGGCTCGGAGTAGGGGTCGAGCTCGACCATGGGCACGCTGCCGAGGAGCTCGCGCCAGCGCTCGCGCCGCGAACCGAGGTACCCGATGACGACGTCGGTCTGCGCACCGAGCGCCTGCACCATCCGGTCGGCGTCGCTCGCCAGGTCGACGTCGGCGAGCATGACGTTCCAGCCCTGCTCGGCGGCGAGCCGGAACACGGCCGAGGCGAGCTGCGGGGTGTACGGGTTGCGCAGGTCGTTCACGACGAGCCCGAGCTGGTGGTCGCCGCCGGTGACGAGTCCGCGGCCGAAGCGGGACGGCCGGTAGTCCAGCGCCTCGGCGGCGGCGAGCACCCGCTCCTTCGTCGCCGCGCTGATGCCGGACATGCCGTTCATCGCGCGGGTGACCGTCTGCCGGGACACCCCGGCGGCCGCGGCGACGTCGATGATCGTCGCCCGGCCGCCGGGTGCGGGAACGGGTTCGGTCAGTCGCGGAGGTCCAGCCATGCCACCTGTTCCGGAGTGAGGTCGACGGAGAGGCCGGTCATGGACGACCGGGCTTCCGCGATCGTACGCGGTCCGAAGAGCGGGAAGGTGGGGAAGGGCTGGTGCAGGACGTACGCGAGGGCGATCGCCGTCGCCGGCACCCCGAACCGCTCACCGAGCTCCGACGCACGGCGGAGCCGCTCGAAGTTCTCGTCGCTGTAGTAGCAGCGCACGAGCTCGGCGTCGCTCGTGTCCTCCGGCTTGGCGCGGCCGGTGAAGAACCCACGCGCCTGCGAGGACCACGGCAGCAACGGCACCTGACGCTCCTCGAGCCACTGCTTCGACGCCGCGTCCGTCGCGTGGCGGCACCCGGCCCACGGGACGTCGTACGCCTCGGCCAGCCCGAAGTGGTTGCTCAGGACCTCGAACTCGTGCTTGCCGTTCGCCCGGGCGTAGGCGTTCGCCTCGTCGAAGCGCGCGGGTGTCCAGTTCGACCCGCCGTACACGCGGATGCGTCCGGCGCGACGGTGCTCGTCGAGGACGTCGACGAACTCCCCCACCGGGATGTCCTCGTCGTCGCGGTGCATCATGTAGATGTCCGCGTAGTCGGTGCCCTGACGCTCGAGGCTCTCGAGCAGCTGGCGGCTGAGCGACTCCGGGTCGCAGAACGGCGTGTGCGCACCCTTGGTGATCACGACGACGTCCTCGCGGACACCACGGTTCTGGATCCACTTGCCGAGCCGTCCCTCGAGCACACCACCGCCGTAGATGTACCCGGTGTCGAAGACGTTGCCGCCCTGCTCGACGAACAGGTCGAAGATGGCGCTCGCGTGCGCCAGGTCGGGCTGGTTGTCGACGCCCATGACCAGGCGGGACATCCGCTTGCCGACACCGGCGATGTCGCCGTAGCGCATCGGGTTGTCCGCGCGGTCCGGCTCGTGCGCGGCGACCGTGAGCGGACGGCCGCTGACGGTGGGGATGTCGGCGGTCTCGGCCTCGAACGGGAAGCGCAGGCCGATCGCCGCGCGCCACCGGTCGAGGGTGCGCGCGGTGGCGAGGGACTCGTCGAGCGTGAACTCGGGGGCGTCGACGCGACCGGCCGCGAGGGCAGCCGTCGTCGCGTCGGCCTCGAGCGCGTAGGGGTGCGCGCCGGCGAAGGACAGCGTGCGCGGGTCCTCGTCCACCGTGCTGACCTCGATGGTGGGGTCGTCGCCGAGGGTCCACGGATCGGTCAGCCTGATCTTCCCGGTGGTGCCGTGCACGACCACGGCGTTGTCGTCCTGTACGCGGACACCCGTGCGGAGGTGGGCCGTGATCCGCCGGTCGCCGACCCCGCGGTAGGTGGCGTCGGCCGTCGTCCACTCGTCGACCCCGGTCGGACCGAGCGTGCCGGTGGCGACGAACTCGACGGGCTCGGCGACGGCCACACCGGTCGCGGCCTGCACGATCGCGGCCGTCATGGTGACCGGGTACCCGCCGACGTCCAGGATCCCGCCGCCGGCCGTGTCGACGTCGAACAGCCGGCCGGACCGGGTGCCCGCGCGGAACGCGAACGAGGCGTCGACGTGCGTCACGGTGCCGATCGCGCCCTGGCGGACGAGGTCGAGCAAGGCCGCGGTCTGCGGGTGGAAGCGGTACATGTACGCCTCGACCAGGGGCAGCCCGGCCTGGCGTGCGGCATCGGCGAGCGCCATCGAGGTGCCGTGGTTCGGCGAGAGCGGCTTCTCGCACAGGACCGCCTTGCCCGCCGCCAGCGCCGCGAGGACGAGGGCGGCGTGGCCGGTGTGGACGGTCGAGACGTAGACCGCGTCGACGCGCGGGTCGGCGAGCACCTCGTCGTAGGACGCCGCGGTGACGTCGGCGAACCCGTGGTCGCCGGCCTCGGCCGCGAACGCGCCCGCACGCTCGGTCGACGAGCTGCCGGCGGCGACGAGGGTGGCGCCGACCGCGCTCGCAGGCAGCTGGGAGAGGAAGCGGCGGGCGATCCCACCGGGGCCGAGGACGGCCCAGCCCGGGGTGTCGTGCTCGCTCGTGGAGCTGCTGCTGGCGGTGGTCGCGGTCTGCGCTGACATGCGGATCCCTATCGTCTCGTGAACCTTCACGGTCCCGACGACCGTACCCTCCAGCCTCGGCCCCTGCAACGATGTGGATGCTTGACACGGCGTGTCGGCCGGGGCATGCTCTGACCACTTCGTGAGCGTTCACGGTCGAGCGCTCCACGGTTGCACCATCTCAACGACGAGAGCAGGTACTCCAGTGACAGCACCAACGCACAGGCTCAGCAGGAGGGGGTTCCTCGCCGGCGCAGGCGCGCTCGGCGCACTCGCCTCCGCGACCCTCCTCGCCGGGTGTTCCACCGGCACCGCCATCTCCAAGGACCCGGACGAACTCGTCCTCTGGTACTGGAACCGGTCCCTCGACCCGAAGTTCCTGCAGCAGGCCGCCGGGGGCATCAGCGGCCACGAACCGATGCGGCTCCGGCCGGACCTCATCGGCGGGGCGTCCTACGACACGAAGTTCCGGACCGCGCTCGCCGGCAACGCGTTCATCCCCGACGTCCTCATGGTGAACTCGAACTGCTGGCTCTACTTCCCCGACGAGGACCTCTTCACCGACTTCGCCCCCTCCGCCACCGAGCAGTCCGCCTACTACGACTGGAAGCTCTCGCTCGGCCGGACCCCGTCCGGGCGGCAGTGCTTCTGGCCGGTCGACACCGGCCCCACCGGCTTCTTCTACAACCAGGAGGTCCTGCGGAAGGCCGACCTCCCCACCGACCCGGACGAGGTGAGCGCGGCGATCCAGACCTGGGCGGACTTCCGGACCTTCGGCAAGCAGATCAAGCAGCAGACCGGTGCCGCGACGATCATCACCGCGACACAGCTCTTCAACCAGTTCGTCTCCGCGAGCCCGACGCGGTACTTCGACCGCGACGACCAGCCGCTCTACCACGACGACGACAGCTCGATCCGGAAGGCGTGGGAGAACGCCGTCGAGTCGATCCACGCCGGCATCACCGCCAACCTGCAGTCCGGTACCGACCAGAACGCCGGATGGGTCGCGGGCCGGGTCGCCGGGCAGATCGAGGGCGCGTGGTGGACGCAGATCATCCACGACACTGCACCGGACCTCTCCGGCAAGTGGCGGATCGCCCGCCAGCCCGAGCGACCCGGGAACAGCGGCGGCTCGTTCCTGGCCGTCCCGAAGTCGTCGAAGGACCCCGAGGCCGCGGTCGCGTTCGCCAAGTGGATCACCCGGCCGGACATCCAGTCCCACACCTACAACGACATCCAGCTCTTCCCGTCGACCCCCGCGTCGTTCGCGAATGGCATCATGCGGAACCCCGGCGAGTTCTTCGGGGACCAGAACCCGCTCGACTTCTTCAGCGAGGCGGCCCCGGAGGTCCCCGTGACGTACATCTCGAACTCCGAGCGGTTCATCGGCGCCTTCGCGACCGAGATCACGAACGTCGAGTCCGCCGGCAAGGACCCGGAGCGCGCCTGGAAGGACGCGCTCGACCAGACCGACCGCGTCCTCGCGAAGCGCGGGGTCGCCGCATGAGCGCCCCGATCCGCGAGCAGACCGCCACCACCGCGAACCCCGTCGTCGGGGGCGCCCCCACCGCGTCGATCTCCACCGCGGCGACCGGGCACCGGTTCAGCCTGCGCCGCTTCTGGCCGCAGTACGTGGCGATCGCCCCGTTCTACGTGCTCTTCCTCGTGTTCGGACTGTTCCCGATCGTCTTCTCGATCGTGCTGTCGTTCACCGACTGGGACGGCGTCGGCTCCCCCGCGTTCGTCGGGCTCGCGCAGTACCAGTACCTCGTCAGCGACCCGCGCTTCTGGAACGCCGTCGCGAACACCTTCATCATCTGGATCATCTCGACCGTCCCGATGCTGTTCCTCGCGCTCGTGCTCGCGTTCCTGCTGCACGGCAACATCCGGGCGAAGGGCTTCTACCGGGTCGCGTTCTTCATCCCGAACGTCACGAGCATGGTCGCGATGGCCATCGTGTTCGGCTCGGTGTTCTCGGACGGGTTCGGGCTCGTGAACGCCGCCCTCCGCGCCGTCGGTGCCGATCCGGTCGGCTGGCTCTCGTCGTACTGGGGCATCAAGGTGACCATCGCGGTGATGGTCATCTGGCGGTGGACCGGGTACAACGCGATCATCTACCTCGCCGGGCTGCAGTCGATCTCGACGGAGCTGTACGACGCGGCGAAGGTGGACGGCGCGAACACGTGGCAGATCTTCACGCGGATCACGATCCCGATGCTGCGGCCGGTCATCCTCTTCACGGTGATCACGTCCACGATCGGCGGGCTCGGCCTCTTCACGGAGCCGCAGATCCTGTTCAACGGACAGGCGGTCGGTGGACCGGACGAGGCCGGCATGACGATCGTGCTCTACCAGTACGACCAGGCGTTCAACCAGTTCGACTTCGGGTACGGCTCGGCGATCGCCTGGGTGCTGTTCTTCTTCTCCGTGGTCTTCGCGATCATCAACTGGCGACTGCTCAGTGAACGCGACGGGCTCAAGACCCCTCGGCGACTGCGCACCCCGCGCACCGTCACGACCAGCGCGAAGGGATCCCGCGCATGAGCGCCGACACCGCACCCCGGACCACGAACACCGCCGCCGCCCTCGGGCGACCGAACACGGTCACCGACCGGCCCGACGACCACCGCCGTGGGTTCCGGCACGGTTGGGTCGGACGGCTCGTCACGCACCTGTGCCTCGTCGTCGGCGTCGTGCTGTCGATCTTCCCCTTCTACTGGCTGCTCGTCATGTCGACGTCGTCGAACGCGCAGATCTTCGGCTACCCGCCGTCGCTGTGGTTCAGCGACCACACCATGCAGAACCTCGCCACGGTGTTCAGCAGCGTCGACATGCTCCGGGCGCTCGGCAACACCGTCGTCGTCGCCGGCAGCACCGCGGTCCTCGTGATGCTGTTCGACTCGCTGGCGGCGTTCGCGTTCGCGAAGTACGAGTTCCCGTTCAAGCGCTCCCTGTTCACCGTGATGCTGGCGACGTTCCTCGTCCCCGGCAGCCTGTCGCTCGTGCCGAGCTTCGTGCTCATGGCGAACCTCGGCTGGATCGGCGGGCTCCAGGCGCTCATCGTCCCCGGGGCGGCGAACGCGTTCGGCATCTTCCTGCTCCGCCAGTTCGCGACGGGGTCCATCCCGAACGAGGTGATCGACTCCGCCCGCGTGGACGGCGCCGGGTTCTTCCGGACCTGGTGGTCGATCGCGGTACCCATGCTCCGCGGCGGCCTGGCCTTCCTCGGCATCTTCACCTTCATCACGGCGTGGAACGACTACGTGTGGCCGCTCATCGTGCTGATCGACCCGAAGGGCCAGACACTGCAGGTGGCCCTCGCCTCGCTGAGTTCGGTGAACGCGACCGACCTCGGCTCGGTGATGGCCGGCGCGGTGATCAGCGTGTTCCCGCTCATCGGGGTGTTCATCATCGGCTCGAGGCACTTCATCGCGAACATCGCGGCGGGGGCGCTGAAGGGCTGACCAGACCCGCAGGCGCCGCGGAGGATGGCCCGCGGCGCCTGCGCACCCGTGCGCTGCACACGCGTCGCGCGCGTCCCATGGCAGACTTCCGGCATGGCAAGCGCCCGCGATCGTGTCCTGGACAGCTTCGTCGCCATCGTGTGCGAGGAAGGAGAGCGTCCGGCGACCCTCGACGCCGTGGCCGCCCGGGCCGGGGTCTCCAAGGGTGGACTGCTCTACCACTTCGGCTCGAAGGCCGCCCTGGTCGAGGGCCTGTGCGAGCGCCTGTCCGACCTCTCCGCCATCGACGTCGACCGCATGCGTGACGCCGAGGACGGGGCCGCCCGCTACTTCGTCCGGAACTGCCAGTTCGTCGGCAGCGAGCTCGACCTCGCCCTCCTCGCCGCGAGCCGCCTGCAGCAGGCCGGCTACGAGGAGGCCGGCCGGACCCTCGACGACACCGAGAACGCCTGGCTGGCGACGCTCGTCGACTCGCTCGGGGACGCACCCACCGCGCAGGCGATCAAGCTCCTCGGCGACGGGCTCTACCACGCGGCGTCGCTCGGGGCCGCGAGCGACGTGCGACCGGACCGCGCGTCCGTGGACATGGAGTCGCTCCTCGCCGTCGTCGACCGGCTGATCGCCACCCGCCCCGGCGCGTGAACCGCGATCCCCGCTCCTGGGGATAGACTGGGTCCGATCCACCCGCCTGATTCCGGAGGTACCACTGTGGGCCGCGTCATCGCCGCTGTTTTCTCGATCCTGCTGCTGCTGGTTTCGATGTACCTGTTCGGCTTCGCGTTCCAGGTGAGCTCGGGTCAGGCGTTCATCTTCATGGGCGGCGTCCTGCTCATGTGCCTCTCCTTCTTCCTGCCGATCCACGTGTTCGGCAAGCGGTAGTCACCCGACACCGCACGACGAACGGCCCCGCACCTCTCGAGGTGCGGGGCCGTTCGTCGTCCAGGCGTGCAGCGTCGAACCAGGTTTCCGACATCGCACCGGGCGCGACCCGCTGTTCGATGTCGGAAACGTGGTTCGATCACCCACCGGCCCGGCGGGCCAGGAGGCGCGGGTCGGCTACGCGAGCACGCGCAGCCGGCGCAGGGTCACCGCCGTCGACACGGCGGCGTGCACGGCCTCGGCCCCCTTGTCCTCCTTCGAGCCGGGCAGCCCGGCTCGGTCGATGCCCTGCTGCTCGTCGTCGAGGGTCAGCACGCCGAAGCCGACCGGCTTGCCGGTGTCGATCGCGACGCGCGTGAGTCCGCTGGTCGCCGCGTCCGAGACGTACTCGAAGTGCGGGGTGCCGCCGCGGATGATCACGCCGAGGGCGACCGCCGCGTCGAAGCCGGCCTCGAGGGCGGCCTTGGCGACGACGGGCAGCTCGAAGCTGCCAGGGACGGGGATGACCTCTGCCGAGGCACCGAGGCGTTCGACCTCGCGCTGCGCCCCGGCGAGGAGGCCGCCGGCGATCTCGTCGTGCCACTGCCCGGCGACGATCGCCACCCGGATGCCGCTGCCGTCGACGTGGTCGCGTTCCGCCGCGCCTGCTCCGCTCATCGTGCTGTTCCTTCCGTGGGTGCGGACTCCGCCGCCGCCCGGTCTGCCGCGTCCAGCCACTCGGCGAGTGCGGCGATGGTGATGACGGGCACGCCGGCGCGTGCCCCGAGTCCGAGGAGTCCCGGCAGGCGCATCATGCTGCCGTCCTCGTCGACGATCTCGCAGATCGCCGCGGCGGGACGCAGCCCCGCGGCGGTGACGAGGTCGATCGCTGCTTCGGTGTGCCCCGCACGCTCGCGGACGCCGCCCGGCCGCGCCCGCAGCGGGACGACGTGCCCGGGGCGGTGCAGGTCGTCGCGGACGGACGCCGGGTCGGCGAGGACACGCAACGTGCGGGCACGGTCGTGCGCGCTGATGCCGGTCGTGACGCCGACCGCGGCGTCGACGGTGACGGTGTAGGCGGTCCCGCGGACGTCCTCGTTGTGGACGACCATCGGGGGGAGGTCGAGGGCGTCGGCGATCTCGACGCTCACCGGCGCGCAGATGAAGCCGGACGAGTGCGCCACGGTCCAGGCGATCCACTCGGGGGTGGCGAGCTCGGCGGAGAGGATGACGTCGCCCTCGTTCTCACGGTCCTCGTCGTCGGCGACGATCACCGGACGCCCGGCCGCGACGGCGGCGATCGCCTCGTCCACGGTCGACAGCCCGAGGGCGCCGGGCGTGGCCGCCTGCGGGACCGGACGTGCCCCGGCGACCATCACCGTGCCTCCTGGCCGAGCGCAGCCGTCTCGAGCGGCCGCACCGCGGCGTCGAGCCGCAGCATCCGCCGGACGTGCCGGGCGAGGACGTCGGTCTCGATGTTCACGCGGTCCCCCGGGACGCGCGCGCCGAGGGTCGTGGCCTCGAGCGTCTCGGGGATGAGGCTGACCTCGAACCAGGCGTCCGCGGCCGGGGTGTCCTCGGTGGACACGGCGCTGACCGTCAGCGAGACGCCGTCGATCGCGATCGAGCCCTTGTCGACGACCAGGGGGCTGAGGTCCGGCGCGAGCGAGAACCGGACGCGCCGCCAGCCGTCGCCGTCCGCGGTCTCGAGGACGGTGGCGGTGCCGTCGACGTGCCCCTGCACGATGTGCCCGCCGAGCCGGTCGCCGACCGAGGCAGCACGCTCGAGGTTGAGCCGGTCGCCGACGGCGAGCGCCCCGTGCGCGCTCATGTCGAGCGTCTGCTTCATCACGAAGGCCGTGAAGGTCTCCGGGGTCTGCTCGACGACGGTCAGGCAGACGCCGCTCGTCGCGATGGAGTCGCCGTGTCGGGCGTCCTGGACCACGATGGGCCCGCGGACGGTGAGCGCGACGGAGTCGCCGTGCTGCTCGACGGCGGTGACGGTGCCGAGTTCCTCGATGATGCCGGTGAACACTGGTGTCCTCTCAACGGGACTCCGGGGGTGTTCGACGATCGTCGGCATCGACGGACGGACGCACCACCTGCGTGGTCACGTGTCGTCCGCCAGCGCGCCTCCCATCCGGACTTTCACCGTCGGTCCCGGAATCCCACCGGGTCAACCTCTGCCGGGTTCGCACCCGTCATCAGTTCGTGGACTGTCACCACCGGTTCGGACTTGCACCGACCCCGGAGCGCTTGCGTACCGGGAACGATACCCCAACCAGGTGACGGACACGTTGCGCCGGTTCCGCGGACGTAACCGGACGTCGCGCGCTCGCGCCTGCGGGCCGGGAGGCGCGGTGCGGCCGGTCCACACGGCGCGCGTCCGCCGGTCGGTGCCGTGGGCCGCGGGGCGGACC
>NZ_JBFPFM010000020.1:0-58398 GCF_047977705.1 Curtobacterium sp. LFS084 | reverse complement strand
CGCAAGGGGGCGTTCCGGACGGGGCAGCAGACGGACGCGAGGCGCGGTGCCCGCTGGCACCGCGCCTCCCGTGTCCGCACCGCGGCCAGCGACTACAGCCCGGACTCTGCCGTCCGCACCAGGATCGCGTCGCTGTCCGGGCAGAGCACCACGTCGTCGGGCGCCGCACGCCGGATCGTCTGCAGGTCGGAGTTCGTCAGCGTGACGCCGGAGGCCGTCGACACGCCACCCTGCAGCAACGACGCACCGAAACCGTAGCGCGCCCGCTGCCGGTCGTAGAGCGCGAGGAGGTCCGCCGGCAGCTTCGCGGCGACGGCGGCGCGGCTCTGCGTGGCGGACTCGCGATCGGCCTCGAGCCGCGCGATCTCGGCGTCGCGCTCGGCCACGAGCCCGGTGCGCTGGGCCTCGACGTCGGCGAGCTGCGCCTCGATGTCGCCGACCCGGGCGCGGAAGCCGTCGAGGTGCTCCATCACCTCGAGCTCGGCCGTCTCGAGGTCGCCGATGCGACGCTGCAGCGACTCGAGCTCGCTCTGCAGACCCGCGGCGTCCTTCGCGCTCGACACGTTCTGGAGCATCGTCGTGTCGCGCTCGACCCGGGCCTGTGCCGTGGCGGTGTCGGACTCGAGGCGTGCGAGCTCGCGCTCGGCGTCCTCGACCTCGCCCGTGGCCGCCGCGAGCCGGGCACGGAGCCCCGCCGCCGCCGTGCTGAGCTCGGTGAGCCGGTCGCCCTTCTGCAGCGACGTGATGCGGTGCGCGATGCGGGTGACGTCGTTGTCGAGACGCTGGACGTCGAGGAGGATGACCTGGTCCTCGGGTGCTGCCTTCATGGTCAGACTCCTTGTGTGTCGGTGGTGGGTTCGGCCGCCGGCAGGACGGCGAAGTCCCACGGGTCGGTGCGGAGGTCGCTCACGGTGACGCGGACGCCCGCCGCACGGCGGAGCTGCTCGGCGGCGACGTCGAGCCAGAGCCACTCGGTGGCCCAGTGCGAGGTGTCGATGAGGGCCGGCCCGCCGCCGAGCAGCGCCTGCTCGCGGAACTCGGACGCGGGGTGGTGCCGGAGGTCGCTCGTGACGTACACGTCGGCCCCGAGCACGGCGGGGTACCCGAGGTAGGCGTCACCGGCACCGGCGCAGAGGGCGACGGACCGGATCGGCTGGTCGAAGTCACCCGAGACGCGGACACCGGTCGCGGTGCCCGGAAGGAGGTCCACGAGTGCACGGGCGAGCGCCCCCAGGGTGGTCGGTTCGGCGAGCTCGCCGACACGGCCGATGCCCGTCGACGGGTCCGTGCCGGGTTCGAGGGGTCGTTGGTCGGTCAGCCCGAGCCGGTCGGCGAGCACGGCCGATGTGCCCGTCGTGACGACGTCGGCATTGGTGTGGGCCGCGACGAGTGCCGCGCCGCCGCGCACCAGGGTGGCGAGCACGCTGCCCTTGTACGTCGACTCGGCGATGGTCGTGACCCCGCGGAGCAGCAGCGGGTGGTGCGTGAGCAGGAGGTCGGCACCGAGCTCGACCGTCTCACGCGCGGTGGCCGGGACCGCATCGACCGCGAGGTGCACGTGGTCGACGGTCTGCTCGGGGTCACCCGCGACGAGCCCGACGGAGTCCCAGGACTCGGCGCCGGTGGCGGGCCACAGGTCCTCGATCACGGCCTGGAGTTCGCGGAGCGTCGGCATCCCGTCAGTCTACCGAGCCGACCGGGTGGCCCCGGGCGTCCTGTGGACGACGGCGGTGCCGATCGCCCCTGTGGACGACCTCCGACGCCGAGCGGGGATCAGCGACGACCGAACGCGCGGAGGATGCGGGCCACGAGCCGGGTCCACCAGCCGGCAGATGCGCGGCCGGCCGACGCGTGGTCTGCGGTCGCGTCGTGGGCTGCGGCACCGTCGACGGTCGGCGGCACCACGGCGTCCGGCAGCACGACCGGCGTGCTCGCCGTCGCGCCGGCGTGCGCCGTGAGCGCGGCGGCGAACGCGGCGCGGTCGATGACCGTCGGTCCGGTCGCCGGCTGGACGAGCGGCGTCGGTCGCGTGTTCGCGGACACCGGCGAGACGACCGGGAGGGACAGCACGGGTCGGACGGCGACCTCGCGTTCGGACGTGGTCGCGTCCGGGGCGTCGATCACGTCGTCGACGTCGGTCGCCTCGACGAGCGCAGGGGCAGCCGCGCCCGTCTCGCCGGCCGGGTGGACGGGAGCGGGGGTGGCGGCGCGGACGGCGGCGACGGACACACTCCCGGTGGCGGCGCGACGCGCCGCGGCACGGTCGCGACGATCGGCCTCGAGTGCGGCGTCGGCCAGCAGGTCCGCGAAGACGCTGTGGGCGAAGGTACGGGCGGCCTCGACTTCGGGGTCGCGCTGTCCGGCGACGGTGGCCTCCCACGCGGCGAGACGCGCGAGGTCCTCGTCGCGACGGCGGACCTCGTCCTCGAGGATCACGATGCGCTCGATGGTCGTGCGCCCGCTGGTCGAGGACACCTCGACGGCGAGGTCCTCGATGCGGAGGGCGATGCGCTCCGGCGGCTCGGGGAAGGACGGGGCGCACGCAGCTGCGTGCCGGGCACGGTCCCGGGGACGACGGAAGGCGACGGCGTCCGACACGACCTCGTCGGTCGACACGGCGTCGACGACGACGGCCGACTCGACGGCGGCGGGCAGCGCCGCAGCGGTGTCGGCGGGGACGGGCGCAGCGGTGTCGGCCGCAGCGAGGACGGTCGTGGCGGACTCGACGGGGGCGTCCGACGCTGCGTCCGGACGCTGCACGGGACCGGTGACCGGCGGGACCACGAGGTCCGACAGGTACGGAGCGCGCGTCGCCGGGGCGTCACGGAGCCACTCCTCGAGCTCGCGACCGAACGGGTCGACGAGGGGGGTGCGTGCACCGGACTGCGTTTCCATGTCCGCAGCATAAATATCGCGACGCTCAACTCCGCGGACATCCGCGGTGTGTCGCCGGAGTCCGTGCCATATCGCCTCGAACGTGAACGGCGTGTCGAACGAAGACCAGGACGCCGCCGCGACGCGGCCACGGCGGAGTCGTCCGCGGGGCACGACGCCGACGGCACACGGGACACCCGCACGGACGCGCACGGACATGTACGGACCGATGCGGAAGCACCGGCGGAGGAGTCAGAGCGTGCGCTCGAAGTCCTCGACCAGGGCCCGGCCGGCCGGCCACGCTCCGATGCCGCTCGCGACGTTCACGTGGCCGAGCGCCCCCACCCGGACGACGTCGGCACCGAGGGCGTCGGCGAACACGAGCGCACGGTCGACGGTGCAGTACGGGTCGTCGTCGCTGACCACGAGCCGCGTCGGGACCGCGGACCGCGCAGCGGGTCCGGTGAAGCCCGCGGCAGCCGCCGGGAACCCCGGGGCGAGCGGGTCCGGCGGCGCGACGAGGAAGGCACCGGCAACCGGCGCGTGTCCGGGCTGCCCGAGCCACGCGGCGACAGCGAGCACGCCCAGGCTGTGCGCGACGAGCAGCGGCGGCTCGTCGACACTCGCCACCGCCCGGCTGATCGCGGCGGACCAGTCGTCCGGGTCGGGTCCGCTCCACGACGTCGGTGCGATCCGCACGACGCCCCCGGCGTCCGGACCGGCGGCGGACCGTTCGTCCTGCCACCGCGACTGCCAGTGGTCCGGGTCGGAGTTCCAGATCCCGGGGACGATCACCCACGGTCGAGGTCGCTGCACCCTCGAAGCGTAGCGGGGAGCGGGTCAGGCGTGCAGGGTGTCGCGCGGGTACTCGCCGAAGCGTGCGGCGTAGGCCCCGGAGAAGCGTCCGAGGTGGGCGAACCCCCACCGGACGGCGATCGCAGCGACCGTGACCTCGCCCGGGGCGGCACGGCGGAGCTCCTCGTGGACGCGGTCGAGCCGGATCCCGCGCAGCATCGCGTTGGGGGCCGAACCGACCTGGCGCTGGAAGGCCTGCTGCAGCCCGCGCACGCTCAGCCCGACATGCTCGGCGACGTCCGTCGTGGTGATCGGCGTGTGCGCGAACGCGTGCATGTACTCGACCGCCTCACGCACCCGCCCGGTGGCACCCTGGGGCAGGGCGACGTCGCGAGCGAGGACGGTGTGCGGGAACGTGCGGAGCAGGGCGAGGGCGGTCTCGCGGGCGGTCTCGGCGAGGACGAGCGGGGACACGGATGCCTCCCCGAGCACGGTCTCGGCAGCCCGACGCACCTGCGCGTTCCACCCCTGCAGGGCCTCGCGTCGCGGCGGCGTGGTGTGGTCGAAGACGAGCGGCGCCGGCTGCGTGCCGTGCTCCTCGGCCGCGACCCGCTCGAGGAACGTGCGGTCGAACTGGACGAGGCTCTGCCGGACGTCCTGCAGGTCGAACGCGAACGGCCGGCCGGTCGGGAACATCATCGGCGTGCCGGGCGTGAAGGCGACCTCGTCGCGGCCGACGTCCACGGTCCCGCCGCCGTCGGCGAGCCACATGACGACGTACTCGTCGCCGGCCTCGAGCTCCCCCTGCATCCGGGCGTCGAACCGCGTGGACCGGAATGACATCGTCTCGTCACCGGTGACCCGGAAGCGGTAGGCGAACGGCCGCTCGGTCCGCTGCGCCCGGAACCCCACGCTCGCGTAGGCGTCCTCGTACATGTGGATCGCCGCCTCGAGGTCTGCCCCGGACGTCTCGAAACTGATCCTGGGGTCGGGCTCGACGTTCATCGACTGGATCGTGACACGACGCCGCGCCAGTCATCGGATCGATACGCACGCATTGCGGATACCGGCTCACCAGGTGCGCGATCCGGACGACGTGGCCGGATCGAGACGAGCACCCCTTTCGATCCGGCCGCAACCGCGGGCGTCGGCACGGCCGCCAGCGCCGCCGCTGCAGCGGTCGCGACCGCGACGGCGCTCAGTGCCGCCCGCGCCGCACCGTCCATCGGTTCCGGTCCGCGACCCGCTCGTACCGCAGGTCGTCGACGACCATCTGCACGAGGGCGAGCCCGCGCCCGCTCTCGGCCAGGGCGTCGGGGAGCCGGGCGGCCGACGGGTCGATCGGGACGGGGACGCCGTCGTCGGTCAGGTGCACCTCGACCGCGTCGGACCCGACGTCGAGCCGGAGCGAGCACGACACGCCACGACCGGCCGCGGCGTGCTCGATGACGTTCGAGGTGAGCTCGACGAGGGCGAGCTCGAGGGCCATCCGGTCCTCGGCCGAGAGGGTCGGCTCGGTGTCCCACACGCCCGCGAGGAACGTGTGCACCGCCGTGACGTCGTCCGGCGGACACGCCAGGTCGAGGCGGTGCCCGCCCACGGCGGCGTTCATGCCCAGTCGGTCACCGCGGCGTCCCCGTCCGGGTACGTGCGGAGGATCTTGTCCATGTTGGAGAGCTTGAGGACCATCTCGACCTGGTCCGACGGCGCCGCGATGCGGAGGTCGCCGCCGGCCTGCCGCGCGGCCTTCAGCGAACCGACGAGCGCGCCGAGCCCGGAGGAGTCCATGAACTCCACGCCGGACAGTTCGACGACCACGCGGTTCCGACCCTCGCCGACGACCTTGGCGACGGTCTCGCGGAAGGTCGGCGCCGACACCATGTTGAGCCGGCCGCTGCACTCGAGCACGGCGGAACCCGCGTCCGCTTCGTGTACGACGATGTCCATGTCGGTGCCTCCTGGTGTCGGTGCATGGGTGCACCAAGCAACCTACCGGGTCCGGGTCACGAACTCGTCGAGGCTCGTCCGTCCCGCCGCGTCGCCGCGAGCTGGACGACGACCGCGGCGGCCATGAGCACCGCCATCACCGCGCCCATCGCGACCGCCGTCCCGCCGAGCGCCCCCGCGAGCGGCGTGCCGAGCCCACCGAGGCCGAACGTCAACCCGCCCTGCAGCGCCGCGGCGGTCCCGGGGTGCGCGGCACCGACGTGCTGCGTCCTGGTCATCGCCGCCGGGAGCACGAACCCCCACGCGGCGGTCACGACCGCGAGGCAGACCCAGACCGCCACCGGCCCGGCCCCGACGAGGGCGGAGACGAGCACGCCGGTCGCGCCGAGGGTGCCGAGCGCCAGCCCGGACGACAGCAGCGCGTCCTCGGAGAACCGGCCGACCACGCGCCGGAAGACGAGCGTCGTGACGATCATCATCGAGGCGTTCGTGGCGAACACGATCGTGTACATCCCCTCGGAGAACCCGAACCCCGTCTGGAAGACGAACGAGCTGGTGGCGATGTACGCGAAGAACCCGATCGTCGACAGCACCCCGGTCAGGACGTACGCACGGAACCGCGGGATCGCCATCAGCTCACGGATGCGCGCCCAGTTCGCACCGAGCCCCACCCCACCGCGGAACGCCCGCGGCAGCGTCTCGTGGAAGCGGACGACGACCGCGACGAAGAAGACGGTGCCGAGCACCGCGAGCACGACGAACATGAGCCGCCAGGTACCGATCGTCAGCACCGCTCCCCCGGCCAGCGGCGCGACCACGGGCCCGATCGCGTTGATGGCCGCGAGCGTCCCGAACACCTTCGCCATGCGCGGACCGCCGACCACGTCGGAGACCATCGCCCGTCCGGCGACCGCGGCGGCCGCCCCCGCCAACCCCTGGAACACCCGTGCCACGACGAGCGTGCCGACGTCGGGCGCCAGCGCGCAGCCGGCGGAGGCCACCGCGAAGACCGCCGTGCCGACGAGCATCAGCGGACGCCGGCCGATGCCGTCGCTCACGGGACCGGCGAGCAGCTGGCCGACCGCGAACGCGACGAGGAACGCCGTCAGGGACAGCTGGACGGCACCCGGGGTCGTCCCGAGGTCCCGCGCGATCGCCGGCAGGGCCGGGATGTACATGTCGGTCGCGAACGGCGAGACGCCGACGATCAGGGCGAGCGGCAGGATCGGCGGCAGGCTCGTGGTCGGCCTGGTCGATCCGGTGCGCTCCGTCGTCACGTCGGCAACGCTACGCGCCCCCGAATCGATTCGACAAGGGGTGCGGACCCGCATCGGCACGGACGGGAGGCACGGTGCCGGCTGGCACCGCGCCTCCTGAACCGACGCGGCCGCGTCGACGACCGTCGGCCGGTCCGCGCGGATCAGCCGGTGTTCTGCAGGCCGGCCGCGATCCCGTTCACGGTGAGGAGGAGCAGCCGGTGGTCACCGTCCGTCGGGTCCGTGCTGCCCGAGGTGCGGATCGCGCGGAGCGCCCGGAGCTGCAGGTGCGAGAGCGCGTCGACGTACGGGCTGCGGAGCCGGACGGCGCGGGCGAGGACGGGACGGTCCTCGAGGACGTCGCTCCCGCCCGAGACCCGCAGGACCCACTCGCGCGTGCGGAGCATCTCGTCGAGCACCTTGGCGGCGAGGTCGTCACGGTCGGCGAGCTCGAGGTACCGACGGGCGATGTGCTCATCGGTCTTCGCGAGGGACATCTCGACGTTCTTGATCATGGCGCCGAACAGGGGCCACTCGGTGTACGCGGTGCGGAGGAGCTCCACGTCGCCCACGGCCTCGAGCGCGGAACCGAGGCCGTACCACCCCGCGAGGTTGATGCGGGCCTGCGTCCACGAGAACACCCACGGGATCGCGCGGAGGTCCTCGAGCGACTCGACGCTCAGCCCGCGGCGGGCCGGGCGGGAGCCGAGCGGCAGGAGACCGATCTCCTCCATCGGGGTCACGCGTGCGAACCACGGGGCGAACCCGTCGGCCTTCACCAGGCCGTAGAAGGCCTCGCGCGAGACGTCGTCGAGCTGCTGCGCCAGGTCCGCGAAGCGCGTGGCGGCGACGGCGGTGCGGTCCTCGTTCGACGGCGACGACGCGAACAGCGTGGCCGAGGCCATCTGCTCGAGGTGCCGGGCCGCGATGTCCTTGTCGCCGTACTGGGCGAAGATGACCTCACCCTGCTCGGTCAGCTTGAGGCGCCCGTCGATGGAGCCACGGGGCTGCGCGAGCACGGCCTCGTTCGCCGGGCCGCCGCCACGGCCGAGCGAGCCGCCGCGGCCGTGGAACAGCGTCAGCTCGACGTCGTGCTGCTTCGCCCAGTCGGCGATCCGGGCCTGGGCGTCGTAGAGCGCGAGGTTCGCCGAGACCGGGCCGACGTCCTTCGAGGAGTCGGAGTAGCCGAGCATGACCTCGAGTCGCCGACCGGTCGCGGCGAGACGACGCTGGAACGGCTCGGTGCGGACGGCCTCGTCGAGGATGTCGACGCTGGCGTGCAGGTCCGCGAAGGTCTCGAACAGCGGGATCACGTCGAGCACCGGTGCGGCCTCTGGGGACCCGAGCGCGGCGACGGCGAGCTCGTGGACGTTCGCGAGGTCCGCCGCCGACTGCGTGAACGACACGATGTAGCGGTTGGCGGCACGGACGCCGTAGCGGGCCTGCAGCTCGGCGATCGTGCGGAAGACGGCGAGGACCTCTTCCGTGGTCTCGCTCAGCTCGCCACCGGCGCGGATCTCGGCGAGGGCGTTCCGGTGCACCTGCGAGTGCTGGCGGACCTCGAGCTCGGCGAGGTGGAACCCGAAGGTCTCGACCTGCCAGACGAGGTTCTGCAGCTCACCGTTCGCCGGGCGCGTGGCACCGGCTGCGACGAGCGAGGTCTGGATGGTGCGGAGGTCGGCGAGGAGTGCCTCCGGACCGGGGTAGGCCAGGTCCGCCTCGCCCCGGCGGGTGGCGTCGATGCGGGCGGCGACGAACAGGAGCGCCCGTCGGTGCGTCTCGTTCGGTGCGCGGACGCCGATGCGCTCGGCGATCCCCGGGTCGAGGGACTCCTGCGCGGCGACGAGCGCGGTCAGGCCGGCGTCGGCCGGGGTCTCGCTCGCGTCGAGCGTGAGGGTGCTGCCGATGCGGGTCGCGGCACGGGACAGCCCGAGCAGGATGTGCTCGGCCGCGATCTCCGCCGCCTGGCGGGTGACGTCCGCGGTCACGTGCGGGTTGCCGTCGCGGTCGCCGCCGATCCAGGTGCCGAAGCGCACGAACGCCGGTGCGGTGACGGGCACCCGGCCGGCGTCGTCGCCGAGCAGTCGGTCGTCGAGCAGGCGGTACACCTGCGGGACGATCTCGAACAGCGTCTGGTCGAACACGCTCATCGCCGTGCGGACCTCGTCGAGCGGGGTCGGCCGGGTCGTGCGGAGCGGCGAGGTGCGCAGGAGCGTGGTGATCTCCTCGAGCAGGCGTCGCTCGTTCTCGGCGAGGGCCGTGGCGTTCGTCGTCCGGTCGCGCTCGTCGATGAGGTCGGTGATGCGCCGCACCGCCGTGGTCACCGCGCGTCGGCGGGCCTCGGTCGGGTGCGCGGTGAGGACCGGGTGGAACCGCAGCTCGCGGAGCCGGGCGGCAGCGGCCTCGTCCCCGACCTGCTCGACGAGCGAGGCGTAGGTCGCCGGGAACGAGTCACCGGCGAGCCCGCCGTCGTCCCCGCGGTGCCGGAGCACGCGCACACGGTGGTGCTCCTCGGCGAGGTTCGTCAGGTGGAAGTACGTGGTGAAGGCCTGGGCCACGGCTTCGGCACGCTCGGCGGACAGCTCCGCGACGATGGCCTCGGCCCGGGCGGCACCGGTGGCCTCGCCACCCTCGTACGCGTCGATGACCGCCGCGCGGAGGCTCTCCACGTCGTGCAGCAGGTCCTCGCCGCCGGTCTCGCGGAGCACCCGTCCGAGCAGCTTGCCGAGGTACCGCACGTCGGAACGCAGGTCGCTGTCGACCGCGCCGCTGACGTCGTCCCGCGCGCGTCCGTGCCGCGTCTGACCGTCGATCGCCGTCATGTGGTCCTTTCCGGGTCGGCCGGGCGCATCGTCCCGGTATCCCAGCAGCGTATCGGCCCACCGGGGACGGTGACGACAACCGTCCGGACGGACCGCCTGCACGCCCGGGACCGGGCCGGGATCAGGTCGGAGCGCTCACGCGGTCGCGGCGACGTCGCCGCCCGCGTGCCCGGCCGCCGGGCGCCGGACGGCGGGGCCGCGCGTCGCGTCGAGCCCGGCGAGCAGACCGCTGTCGAGCCGGTGGGCGAGCTCGACCTCGGCGATCACCCGCTCGCGTTCACCGGCCGACCACGGGGCGGCGTCGAGCTGCTCCCGGTACGTCCGTTCGAAGGCCCGCGGGTCCGCCACCTGGTCGAAGATGTAGAAGAGGACGCCGTTCGTCTCGAAGCCGAACTGCTCGGCGAGCAGCCCGCCGATCAGCCGTCCGCCGGACAGGTCGCCGAGGCACCGCGTGTAGTGGTGCGCGACGAAGCCGCCGGGCCAGGTGGCCGCGACCTCGTTCAGGCGTCGGACGTAGGCGGTGGTCTCCGGCAGCGGGCACACGAGCTCGGACCAGTCCGGACCGATCAGGTACTCGAGGTCGGCGCGGATGGCCGGCATGCGGGTGAGCTGCGAGGTGACGAACGGGGCCGCCACGGGGTGGTCCGCCATCCGTTCCGCAGCACGCTCGAGGGCGTCGTAGACGAACGCGTACTGTCCGAGCAGCGCCGCGTACTCGGCGACGTCGCAGCGTCCGGCGAGCAGGTCCGGCATGAACCCGACCCCGTCCGTCGAGCCCTGCGTGCGACGGGTGCGGCGGCGCAGCAGCTCGGAGAACGGGGTGACGGTGTCGTCCATGAGGTAAGGCTAACCTCAGTCACCTGCGCGTCAAGCACAGCGCACCCAGAAGTCGAGAGAGGAAGCTCGCACCGATGAGCTCGAAACCCGCACGTCCCCAGCACGTCTTCGTCGTCCAGCGCACCGAACGCCTCTCGCCGCACATGGTCCGCGTCCACCTCGGTGGTCCCGCCTTCGACGCGTTCGTCGGCGCCGCGGACCCGGAGCGGCTCCGCACGACGGACAAGTACGTGAAGCTCCTGCTCGCGAAGCCGTCGCTCGGGCTCACGCCGCCGTACGACCTCGAGTCCCTCCGCGAGAGCCTGCCGAAGCACGACCGCCCGGCACGGCGGACGTACACCGTCCGCGCGGTCGACCACGACGCGCGGACCATCGCCGTCGACTTCGTCGTGCACGGCGACGAGGGCCTCGCCGGACCGTGGGCCGCCTCCGCCGAGCCCGGCGACCTGCTCGCGCTCTCCGGCCCCGGCGGCGGCTACACGCCCTCGGACGACCCGGACGTCACGCACGTGCTGCTCGGCGACGACAGCGCCCTGCCCGCGATCTCCGCCGCGCTCGAGGCGATGGCCGACACCGCCACCGGCGTCGCCCTCGTCGAGGTCGCCGGTCCCGCCGACGAGCAGGCCGTCGCGCACCCGGCCGGGGTCGACCTGCGCTGGCTGCACCGCGACGCCACCGGCGCCCGGCCGGGCACGCTCCTGCTGGAGGCGGCCCGCTCGCTGGAGCGCGCCTCCCGGCCGGTGCAGGTGTTCGCGCACGGTGAGCGGACCGCGATGAAGGCGATCCGACGGCTGCTGCAGGACGACTGGGGGCTCGAGAAGTCCGAGATGTCGCTGTCCGCGTACTGGGCGCTCGGCCGTGCCGAGGACCGGTTCCAGGAGGAGAAGCGCGAACCGATCGGGGTCATCTTCACGGAGTGACCGCGTGCCGCGGTGGCCGGTCGGGAGGCGCGGCTCGCGTCGGTGGGTCGGGATAGCGTTCCCGGCATGGTCGCCCTCTCGTGCTGCGTGCCCGGCTGCGACGCCGGTGCCGACCCCGGGTGGACGGTGCCGGCGGTGCCGCTGTGCGGCACCCACGTCCTGCTCGTGGCCGACGCCGCCGCCGAGCACCCCGGCGTCGAAGACGTGCTCCCCGGCCCGTGCCCGGTCTGCGGAGCAGGGGTCGGCGTGCGCTTCCCGTCCGGCGCGGTGTGCGCGCGGTGCGAGTGGCGCTGGGGTGAGGTGCCGGACGGGGACCTCGCCCCGCCCCGCGTCGACGTCGTCTACTACCTGCGGATGCGGGACGACTTCGGCGACCGGATCAAGATCGGGACGACCACGAACCCGCGGCAGCGGCTGGCGGCGATCCCGCACCAGGACCTGCTCGGCTTCGAGCGCGGCGACCGGACGCTCGAGCGACGGCGGCACGGGCAGTTCCGGGCGACGCGGTACCCGGGCACCGAGTGGTTCCGGGTGACGCCGGAGTTGCTCGAGCACGTCGCCGTCGTGTCCGCCGGGGTGAGCGACCCGTGGGAGCTGCACGCCCGGTGGACGAGCGAGGCGCTGGCACTGCGCGGCTGACGCCCGGCCGCCCGCGCGTCAGCGCGCGTACGCGTCGACGAACAGGGCGCCGCGGACCTCGCGCAGCGTGTCGACCAGGCGGGCGATCGTCCGGCCGGAGATCCCGGAGACCTCGAGGTCGTACGGCCCGATGGCCTGCAGCCGCCCGGTGCGGACGCGCACGACCTCCCAGCCGACGCCGCGCACCGCCCGGTCCTTCCGGCGGTCGGTCTCCTGCCGGGGCCCGACGTGCTCGAGGCCGTGCCGACCGGTGGAGTCGTACTCGATCGCGACACGGAGCTCCGGCAGGATGACGTCCGGCCACACCTCGACGTGGTCGAAGAAGGGCCGGTCGAGCCGGATCGCGGAGTGGTCGAACGTGAAGGCGAACCGCTCCGCCAGGGCCGCTCGCAGCTCGGCCTCGACCGCGGACGCCGTCGCCGGGGCGCAGACGCTCGTGAACGACTCCCCCGATGGCAGCCGCGGTGTCTTCGGGCAGATCGACCGCGGGACCCCCGCGGCACGGGGCCTGCGGGGTGCTCCCGGGTCCGGGCGTCGAGGACCCGACCGCGAGGACGCGACCGCACCCGCGGGGACGCCCCTGGCCGGGGCCGCCGGCAGGGTCTGCCGACCGGTCACCCGCACCACCCGCTGCGGGGTCGGCACGGCACTCGGCCAGTCCGCGGGCAGCACCGGCCAGCGCTGCGGCTGCGCCTGCACGGCGCACTCGGGGCACCAGACCGACCGGCGCCGTTCACGACCGGGACGGGAGCGCTGCTCGGCCGGCGTCGCGACGAACACGTGCCCGACGTCGCACTCCCACGTCAGCAGGACCTCGGCAGCGGGCGGCACCTGACTGAGGACGACGCCGTGGTTCCACTCCGGGTGGTACTGCCGGACGAGCACCGGGTACGAGGACCACTCGGCGCGGAACTCGCCCACGGCGTACGGCACCGGGACGCCGCGCGACCACTGTCGGCGGCGCCACCACGCGTCGACGGGTTCGGCCACGCCCTCACGCTAGGCAGCACCACCGACAACCGCCCGACCCACCCGCTCCGTCCACCACGGCGACGGCGACGGGCACGGCCGTCAGTCAGCGAGGGAGTTCCGCACGTACCCGACGAGGGCGTTCGCGTGCCCGTGCCCCATGCCGTGCTCGGCCTTCAGCCAGCCGACGACCTCCATGTGCCGGTGGTCGTCCAGCCGGTCGGCGACGAGGTCGAGCCACTCCTGCACCGGGCGACCGTACGTCTTCTCGATGCTCGGGAAGTACGACGCCGGCCCCTTCGGCGTGCTGCCGTCGGCGGCGGGCTCCGGAGCGGTCACGCGGTGTGCGGTCATGGCGTCACGATAGCCCTGGGCGCGCCCGGCTCGTGGGGCGTCCGCTCCGGTGGTGGAGGCCGCACGGTGCGACGTCCGCCACCCCGTGCGAACTTGACCGCCCCGTGCAACGCTACAAGCCCGCACCGAGCGGGCAACCTCGCACCCAGTAAACGAGCCCGCACCATGCGAGCCGCCACGCCGCCGTGCAGCACGGTGCGACGTCCGCCACTCCGTGCGAGCTTGCCCGCCCCGTGCGCCGCTACAAGCCCGCACCGAGCGGGCAACGCCGCACCCAGTGAACAAACCCGCACCGTGCGAACCGCCACGCCGCCGCGCCGCACCGTGCGACGGCCGCCACCCCGTGCGAACTTGCCCGCCCCGTGCGCCGCTAAAAGCCCGCACCGAGCGGGCAACGCCGCACCCAGTGAACGAACCCGCACCGTGCGAACCGCCACGCCGCCGTGCAGCACGGTGCGACGTCCGCCACTCCGTGCGAGCTTGCCCGCCCCGTGCGCCGCTGGAGGCCCGCACCGAGCGGCCAACGTCGCGCCGAGTGAACGAACCCGCACCGTGCGAGGCACGTCCGCGCACCGCGCACCGCGCACCCCACCCACCCCGCCTGCGCCCGGCGTCACACCCGCGTGCGAGCAGCCCGGGGTCACCACACGATGCGGGCGAACTCCTCGCGCAGACGCCGGGCGCGCCCCGGGTGCACCTGCTCGACCCAGCCGATCCGTCCGAGCAGGTGTGCCCGGAAGTCGGGGTGCCCGGCACGGTTCTGCGACGCCGGACCGTGCTCGGCGGCGTTGTGCAGGATCGCGTGCAGCCGGTCCACCTCGCGCCGACCGGGAGACGTCCGCTCGTTGACGACGACCCCGGTGACCGACTGTCGCGAGCCCCGTCGCCGCACCCGGGTCTTCGACGGGTTCAGCCGGAGTCCCTGCTCGGTGACGATCCGGTCGACGCCGCGCAGGAAGGCGTCCGGTCGTGCGGCGAGCCGGTCGTCCCCGCTGAACGTCAGGTCGTCGGCATACCGCGTGTAGACCGCGCCGACCGAGGCCGCCCACCCGGCGAGGCGGGCGTCGAGGTGTCGCAGCGCGGTGTTCGCCAGGGCGGGTGAGGTCGGTGCGCCCTGGGGCAGGTGCGCCTCGCGGAGCATGCTGCGGAGCACCTGGCGCTCCTCGGGCGTCCCGCCGTCCGGCATCGCGCTGAGCACGTGCACGGGCACCCGGTTCGTGCAGACCCCGGTGAGCACGTGCGCGAGCGGCTCCGCGAAGCCCGCGGTGCGGAAGACGCCGTACACGGTGGGAGCGGTGACGCTCGCGAAGAACGACGTCAGGTCGGCGGTGACGACGACCTGCTGTCCGGTGTGCAGCGCGGCCCCGGTGACGACGCTGCGACCGCCGACGAAGCCGTGCGCCGCGTCGTGCACGGGCAGGGCGGTGAGGAGCTCGTCGAGGATCGTCCGCTGGGTGCGCCGAAGCATGTCCATCGGCTTCTCGAGCAGGCGGGGCGTCCGACCCGGGCGACGAACCCACTCGTGCCGGTGGTGGAGCAGCGGGCTCGACGCACCCGCCCGGCGGTTCCAGCCGCGGGTGTCCGCGAGCCAGAGCAGCCGGCCGACGGTCAGGTCGAGTTCCCGTGCCAGCTCCGGGAGGGTGTCGACGAGCAGTCGGCTCGTGGTCTCCGGCCTGGCCCGGACCGCGGTCGCCCGACGCACGAGGACCCGCACCGGACGACGGGCCTCGCGGGCGCGGTGCAGCTCGGCGAGGCGCGGCGACGCCTCGAGCACCGCCGCGAGCTGCCGGGGTGCGTCGACCGGTGGCCGCGGGTAGGCGGCGAGGGCCGCGGCGACGGCGAGTCCGACGTAGGCGCGCTCGACGCCGACCACGGCACAGCCGGCGGCGGTCAGGTCGTCCGGTCGCCAGTGTTCGGCGGCGAGGAACGCGTCGGCGAGGGCGCCGGCGACGACGGTGAGGGGCGTGGGGTTCCCGGAGGACCCGTCGGTGCCTCCGTGCGGCGTCGCGCGCGGAGCGCGCCGTCCCGCTCGGGGCGTGTCGTCCTGCTGGTCCTGCGTGCCCCGGGGTGACCCCGGAGAGGTCGACGCGTCACGCGCGTCGGCCGCCTCCCCCGGGAACTCCACGCGCTCACCCTACGGCGACCCGCTGACGGACGGGAGGCGCGGATCGGGCCCGCCCCGCGCCTCCCGTCCGCACGCCGCGGGTGCGTAGGGTCGGGACGTGCCCTCGTTCTTCCTGACCCACGCCGAGGTGGTCGTCGACCCGGCGCGTCCGATCGAGTCGTGGGGGCTGTCCGCCGCGGGTCGGGAGCGCGCCGCCGGTGCCGCCGCGGTGGCCTGGGCCCCGGGGGTCGGTCGCATCGTGTCGAGCACCGAGCAGAAGGCGATCGACACGGCCGGGATCCTCGCGGCGGCGGTGGGGGTCGTCCCCTCGACGGACGCCGCCCTCGGCGAGATCGACCGGAGCGCCACCGGTCACCTGCCGTTCGACGAGTTCGAGGGCGTCGTCGACGCGTTCTTCGCCGCGCCGGAGGTGTCGGTCCGCGGGTGGGAGCGCGCCGTCGACGCCCGGGCGCGCATCGTCCGTGCCGTCCGGGCGCTGGCAGACGACGGCGACGTGACGATCGTGTCGCACGGTGCGGTCGGAGCGCTGCTGCTCGCGGATCTGCGGGGCGTCCCGGTCTCCCGTGCGCTCGACCAGCCGGGCATGGGCAGCGTGTTCTCGTTCGACCCGGTCGCGTGGCGTGCCACGAGCGGGTGGGTCCGGGTCGTGGCGCTCTGACGGGTCCGGGGGTCCGGGGGTCCGGGGGCCGGGGGCCGGGGGTCCGCTGCCGCCGACGCGCGTGCTGACGCCGAACGACAACGTCGACGTCGTACGACAGCGGGCTCGTCGCAACCTGGCGTGCGCAACACCCCGCGCACGCAATCAACGACTACGCCGACGTCGTACGACACCGACGATGTCGTACCGAGTCCGCGCCCCCGCGCCCCGCGTCAGGCGGGCAGGCGCTCCCCGGCCTCGACGGCCACGTCGAGCCGGTTCTCCGCGGGAGGCAGCGGGCACGTCGCGTGCGGGGTGTAGGCGCACGGCAGGTTCGTCGCCCGGTTGAAGTCGATCGTCGTGCGGCCGGTGGCGTCCGGGGCCGGCACGTCGAGGCTCCGCGTCGCGGCGTACGTCGTCACGCCCGAGGTCCGGTCAGTGAACAGCACGAGCAGCCCGTCGCCGTACCCGTTGAACGCCGTGAGCGCGCGCGGCCCGTCGAGCTCGAACCGCAGCACGCCCGGCGCGGTGTAGACGTGCTGGAGTCCGTCGACGACCGATCCCACCGTGACCTCGCGCGGCTCGTCGAACGGCTCGAACCGTGCCTCGACGGCGAACGCGGGGTCTGGCGCGTACGCCGGTGTGCCCCGGTAGGACACGCGGAGCGGCGCCGAGGGACGCCGCGGCCGGACGATGTCGCTGCCGCCGCGCCGCGCGACCTCGATGACGACGGACTCGTCACCGTCGTGCCACACCACGTCGACGCCGGACCGCTCGGCGAGCGACCCGAACCAGTGGGTGCCGGTCACGACCTGTCCGTCGACCTCGATCGACTGCCCCGGGTCGAGCGCCACCACCGGCCCGTCCTCGGAGGTCGACCAGGCGCCGGGTGCGTCCTCGAACCGTTCGGGCTCGGCCTGCAGCCACCGGATGCTCGTGATCGCGAGGAACCCGTGCTCGCTGGCCCGGGCCGCCTCGTGGGCGTCGTGCCAGGTCGTCCAGGCGGTG
Organism: Curtobacterium sp. LFS084; assembly: GCF_047977705.1. Classification (NCBI taxonomy): domain Bacteria; kingdom Bacillati; phylum Actinomycetota; class Actinomycetes; order Micrococcales; family Microbacteriaceae; genus Curtobacterium; species Curtobacterium sp. LFS084. The sequence continues at coordinate 41,215 of NZ_JBFPFM010000020.1, read as the reverse complement.
GCGAAGTCGGGAGCGGTCGTCGCGGTCGTCATGCAGCGAACCTACGGCGTCCTGGTCGCCGCCGCGACGCGGCCCGTGACGACAGTGCCGTCCTGGAGGCACGCCCCGCCTGCCCGACGCACGTCGCTCACCAGGGATGGCTGATGCTGCGGGCCTGCACCGAGCCTCCCGTCCGCTGCCGCGCCGTCGGGACCGGAGCCGCTGTCGTGAGGCTCCGCGCGATCGCGGAGCACGCCGCGCCGCGTGCGACGGCCACGACGCCGGCGGTGGAGAACGCGACCTCGGCGAACGGCCCACGTGGCAATCGGTCGCGGAGTCGTGAGCGGACCGCGTCGAGGAACCGCTCACCACCGAGGACCGCTGCGCTGCCGCCGATCGTGACCCGCGGCACGTCGAGGAGCTCGACCACGTGTGCGAGCGCCGAGCCGAGCGCCGACCCGCCCTCGGCGACGAGGCCGGCAGCGGCTGGCTCCCGACACATCCGGGCGTAGGCGGCGCGGACGGCCGCGGCGTCGTCGGACGCGACCTCGGCTTCGAGGACCCCCGCGGACACGGCGCGCCGGACCTGCTGCAGCGGTTGGCACGCCTCCCACACCGCGGTCCACCGACCGTGGGCGAACACCGGCATGCCGCCGAACTCCCCCGCGTTCCCGGTCGAGCCCCGGACGACCTCGCCCGAGGCCACCGCGGCAGCACTGACCCCGCTGCCGAGGTGCACCGCCACCAGGTCCTCGGGCTCCGGCGTCGTCCAGGCCTCACCGAACGCCCCGGCGGTGGCGTCCTTCTCGAGGTGGACCGCGGCGCCCGTGCGTGCGGCGAGCTCGAGGGCGAGCGGGTACTCGGACCACGGGCGCAGCTGGGCGGGCGTCCCGAGCCGTTCGGAGACGGTGTCGATCGGACCGGGAACGGCCACCGTGACCCCGTCCACGGTCCGCCCCGGAGCCTCGGCCCGGAGGCGTCCGATCGCGGCGGCCATCGCGTCGACCACCGCTCCAGGAGCCGTGTGCGCCGCGATGTCGTGGTGCTCGGCCGCGAGCACGGTCCCCGTGAGGTCGACGAGCACGACCTCGAACGCGGCGGGATCGAGGTGCACGCCGATCCCCGTCCGCGCCGACGGCACCACGGCGAGCGCCCGCTCCCCGTCCTCGCGCACGAGTCCCTCGGCGACGAGCCGCGCGGCGATGTTCGAGACGGTCTGGGCGCTGAGTCCGGTGCTGCGGGCGAGGGCGACGCGGTGGAGCGGGCCGGAGCGGCGGACGAGGTCGAGCACGAGGGCGCGGTTGCGCGTCCCGACGTCGGCGATGTTCGTCCCGCCGTGGGGCGTTCCACCATGCAGCACGGTGTGCCGAGATGGTTGACGGGGCTGCTCCATGCTCCCTAGCATCCTTGCCCGAGAGGTTTTGTCAATCGATTGGATTGAACCGATCCCGTCGGGCGGACCTCGAGTTCGACCGAGGCCACGACGAGGTGGTCCGGGATGCGAGAGGACGCTCGTGACGACGACGACACGAACTGGGACCGCAGCACCTCCGAGGCCGACGACCCGCAGCATCACCACCGCGGGTTCCGGCCGACGCCACCGCGAGAAGCGCCCGTGGACCGCTGCCGAGAAGCGCCGTCTGCGGATCGGGCTCGGGTTCGTGTCCCCGTGGATCGTCGGCGTGCTCGTGTTCATCGGGTACCCGCTCGTGTACTCCTTCGCGATCAGCCTCACCCGGTACTCGGGCATGCAGGGCGCGACCTGGGTCGGGTTGGGCAACTACGTCGCAGCGTTCATCGACCCGCTGGTCCACACCGCGGTGGGCAACACGGTGTTCTACGCGGTGATCGCGGTGCCGGTCGGCATCGTGGTGGCGATCATCATCGCGATCGCCATGAACCAGGACGTCCGCGAGATCAGCTGGTACCGGACGGCGCTGTACATTCCGTCGCTCATCCCGACGTTCGCGCTCGCGTTCATCTTCGTCGTGCTGGTGAACCCGCAGACCGGGCTCGTGAACCAGGCGCTCAAGCTCGTGGGCGTGCCGGCGACGAACCTGCTCGGCGACCCGACGACGGCGAAGCTCGTCATCATCGCCCTCGCCCAGATGGGTGCCGGCAACGCGGCGCTGATCTTCCTCGCCGGCATGCGGGGCATCCCGAAGACGCTCTACGAGGCCGCGCGCGTGGACGGCGCGGGTCCGGTGCGGCAGTTCTTCGCGCTGACGCTGCCGCTGCTCTCCCCCGTGATCTTGTTCAACCTCATCACCGGGATCAGCAACGGCCTGCAGGTCTTCACCGAGGCGTACGTGATCTCGTCCGGGACGGGAGGCCTCGGGTCGCCGGACAACGGGACGTTGTTCTACATGCTCTACCTCTACAAGAACGCGTTCAGCTACGCGCAGCTCGGGTTCGCGAGCGCGATGGCCGTCCTGCTGTTCCTCGCCGGGATGCTCCTGTCAGGGCTCGTCTACTGGCTGTCCAAGCGGTTCGTGAACTACGACGTGACCGGGGAGTGACGCCATGACCACCGAAGTGACGAAGTCCATCACCACCGCCGCTGCGAAGGGTGACCGCGGGGCGTCCCGCAACGCCGACGGGTCCGTCCGCTCCGTCTGGTCGTCGGTCACGGCGCGCATCGTGCTCATCGCCATGAGCGTGCTGTTCCTCATCCCGATCTACTGGATGGTCATCTCGGCGCTCAAGGGCAACACCGAGCTCGGCGCCTTCCCCGCGACGTGGTTCCCGCACTGGCTCGACTGGGGCAACTTCGCCCAAGCGGTGCAGGCGATGCCGTTCTTCACGTTCTTCCGGAACACGCTCGTCATCACGGTCCTCGTGACGATGTTCTCGGTCGTGTCGAACCTCGTCATCGCGTACGGGTTCGCGTGCATCGAGTGGCGCGGCCGCGACCGGCTGTTCTACGTCGTGCTCGCGACGCTGTTCATCCCCTTCCCGGTGACCCTCATCCCGATGTTCGACCTGTACGCGCGGCTCGGCTGGATCAACACCTTCCTGCCGCTCGTGGTGCCGGCGCTGTTCGGGTCCGCGTTCTACACCTTCCTGCTCCGACAGTTCCTGCTGCAGATCCCGAAGGACCTCCTCGACGCCGCCCGCATGGACGGGGCGTCCGAGTGGCGCATCCTCTGGACGATCGTGTTCCCGCAGGCGCGTGCGGCCCTCGTGACAGTCGGCATCTTCGCCGCGGTCGGCGCGTGGAACGACTTCCTCGGACCGCTCATCTACCTGCAGGACCAAAGTGTGCAGACGCTGTCGATCGGTCTGCAGGTGTTCCGGCTCAACAACTCGCAGGACTTCCAGTTCAACCAGCTGATGGCGGCCTCGGTGCTCATCATCCTGCCGCTCGTGATCCTGTTCTTCGTGTTCCAGCGGACGTTCCTCAAGGGCGTCCAGATCGGGAGCTTCAAATGACCTCCGCGTTCAGCCGCCGATCCTTCCTGCGGGGGGCGACCGCCACGGCCGGTGCCGGTGCGCTCGCACTGCTCGCCGCGGGGTGCGCGACCGGATCCCGGTCGTCGAACCCGAACCAGGTGTCGCTCTGGGGCGTCACGGGCACGTTCGTCCCGTTCCAGACGAAGGTGATCGACCAGTTCAAGCAGCTGCACCCCGAGGTGGATGTCCGGGTGGACGTCGTCCCGTCACAGGGCACCGGGGACGCGACGAGCATCATCACGGCGGTCCGCGGCGGGACGGCTCCGGACCTCTGGCTGCTCGACCGGTTCAGTGCCGCGCAGTACGCGGCGATCGGACTCATCGAACCCATCGACGACCTCATCGCCGAGTACGAGGACCAGTCGAAGGAGGAGTTCCTGTCGCAGTGGCTCGGCTTCGCGGTCGGCGAGGTCTCCTACGAGGGCAAGACGTACGGCCTCCCGCACGACACCGATGCCCGCGGCATGTTCGTCAACCGCACGATGCTCAAGGACGCCGGGGTGGACCTCGACGAGTTCGACTGGGAGCAGAACGGCCCCGTGACGATGGACCGGATGTGGGAGGTCAGCCAGCAGGTCACGAAGAAGTCGGCGGGCGACTACACGCACATGGGCCTCTTGCCGTGGTACGGCGAGGGTTGGCCGTTCACCTGGGGCCTCGGACTCGGGGCGTCGTACTACGACCAACAGGAATCCCGGATGACGATGGACTCCGCGAGCGTCCGCGGCATCTACGACTTCTACGCCGAGTGGGCGAAGCGCTACGGGTACCGTGACGCCGACACCTTCATCGCGACCTACGAACCGACCGGCCACCCGCCGGGGCAGACCGCGTTCCTCGCGAACCGCATGGCCTTCATGGTCAGCGTGCCGTCGACCATCCAGACGTTCGACAACTACGGTCCGAAGGACCTCGACTGGACGACCGCGTACCTGCCCGTGCAGCAGGAGGGCGACCCGAAGTACACCTGGTCGGGCGGCTTCGCGCTCTGCCTGCCGAAGGGGTCGAAGAAGACCAAGGCGGTGTGGGAGCTCATGAAGTACTTCACGGGCAAGCGCGGCCAGGAGACCTACATGGTCCCCGCGACGAGCGTCCCGACGAACATCGCCGCGCTCGAGGACCCGAACGGCTCCGCGAAGTCGATCCGGTACTTCGTCGAGTCGATCACCGCGAGCACCTGCCGCCCGCCGCTGCCCGTCGGCGGCGCGTGGTGGGACTCCCTCGCCGACGCGCGCTCCAGCGTGCTCCTCGGCACCGCCACTCCGGAGCAGGCCGTCGAGCGGGCACAGAACCGCGTCGACCCGATGATGCAGACCTACGCACCGTTCGCGCTGCCGAAGGACTACGACAAGGTCCGCGTCTAGCGGACCACGACCCGACCAGCCGGCACACCCTGTGCCTCCAGGACGGACCCACCGACCACCGCGAACCGACAAGGACCCTCCCCATGCCCACCGCCCCGATCCGTGTCGCCGTCCTCGGCTTCTGGCACGTCCACGCCGGCGACTACGCCCAGCAGGCCGTCGACCACCCCGACACTGAACTCGTCGCCGTCTGGGACGACGACGAGCCCCGCGGCCGCGAGGGAGCTGAGCGTTTCGGCGTGCCGTACACCGACGACCTCGACGCGCTCCTCGCCCGGGACGACGTCGACGCCGTGACGATCACCACCTCGACCGACGTGCACCACGACGTCATCACCCGCGCGGCCCGTGCCGGTAAGCACGTCTTCACCGAGAAGCTGCTCGCACCGACCGTCGAGGAGAGCGAGGCGATCGTGCGCGCCTGCGACGACGCCGGCGTCGCTCTCGTCGTGTCGCTCCCCCGGCTGTACCACGGGTACACGCGGGCGATCACGGACGAGATCGCGAGCGGCCGCCTCGGCGAGCTCACCTCGGCCCGAGTGCGGCTGTCGCACGACGGCGCGATCGTCCCGTGGCTGCCCGAGCGGTTCTTCGACCCGGCGACGGCGATCGGCGGAGCCCTGACCGACCTCGGCTGCCACCCGGTGTACCTGACGCAGCTGTTCCTCGGCGCCGCACCGGAGACGGTGGAAGCCGTGTACCGCTCGGTCACCGGCCGCGCGGTCGAGGACCACGCGGTCGTCACGGTCGGCTACGCCTCGCAGGCGATCGGCGTCATCGAGGCCGGGTTCGTCGCCGCGACGCCGTTCACGATCGACCTGTTCGGCACCACCGGACGGGTGTCGTACACCGACGACGGCAACCGCCTCACCGCCGGTGGACCCGCGTACGGCGGCGAGACCGTCGAACTGCCGGTACCGGACGACGCCCCCGACGCCTTCGCACGATGGGTGGCGCACGCCCAGGACGGCACCCGGGCTGACGACAACCTGGCGCGCGCGATCGAACTCACCCGGCTCGTCGCCGCAGCCAACGCCGCGGCCGCGACACCCGTGCCCGCCTGACCCGCACGACACCACCAACCGGAGAACACGCATGACCACGACCCTGACCACCCCGATCCGCGTCGGCCTCATCGGCGGCGGCGGCATCGCCACGTTCCACATCAACGGCTACCGCGAGCACGCCGAGACCATCACGATCGGCGCCGTCGCCGACGCCGTCCCCGCGACCGCCGAGGCCCGCGGCACCGAACTCGGCGTGCCGTCGTTCACCGACTACCGCGAGATGCTCGACCTGGCGGACATCGACGCCGTGGACATCTGCCTGCCGCACCACCTGCACCGCGACGCGATCGTCGCCGCTGCCCGGGCCGGCAAGCACGTCCTCTGCGAGAAGCCGCTCTGCCTCACGCCCGAGGAGGCCGCCGACGTCGAAGCCGCCGTCCGCGAGGCCGGTGTCACACTCATGTGCGCCCACAACCAGCTCTTCATGCCCGCGGTCGCGAAGGCGAAGGAGCTCATCGACGGCGGCGCACTCGGCACCGTGTACGAGGTCCGCACGACCGACTCGTTCCGGAACGAGTTCGACCCGTCGAACATGGGTTGGCGCGCACATGCTTCGACGAGCGGCGGCGGCGAGCTCATCGACACCGGCTACCACCCGAGCTACCTGCTCATGCACCTCGCGGGCGGCGTCCCGGTGTCGGCGACCGCGGTGCTCTCCACCCACCGTCTGGCGTTCATGGAGGGCGAGGACTCCGCGCAGTGCCTCTTCCGCTTCGACAACGGCGCGGTCGGACAGCTCGTCACGAGCTGGGCGTACGAGCCGGCCGCCGGGACGGAGCGGTTCAGCGTCGTCGGCGAGGCCGGGTCGTTGACCAGCGACGGGACGACGCTCCGGTGGGACCTCCGCGACGGCACCAGCGAGACCGTGACGTTCGACGAGGTCGACACGTTCTCGGCCGAGATCGCCGCGTTCGGCGCGTGCCTCCGCGACGGCACACGTCCGATCCACACCGAGCGTGAGGGGCTCGCCGTGCTCGGCATGATCCTCGCCGCCTACGAGGGCGATCGCTCCGGCACGATCGCGCCGGTGCGGACGGCCGACCGCCCGGTGTCGGTGTGATCGTCAGCGACGGCGTCTCCGTGCTCGTCCGGGCCGCGGCCGACGCCGTCCGGTCGAGCGTGGGAGAACGCGCCGGGGACGTGGTCGAGGACGCCCTCCACCGGACGCTCGAGCACACCATCACGATCGAGGACGACGGCACCGCGTTCGTCATCACCGGCGACATCCCGGCGATGTGGATGCGTGACTCGACGACGCAGATGCTCCCGTACCTGCGACTCGTCCAGGCGGCAGGCCCGTCGGCGACCGCGCCGCTCGCCACCGGTGCCCGAGAGCTCGCCGACGTCCTCGTCGCGGTGGCCCGTCGGCAGTTCGCCAGCATCGCGCACGACCCGTACGCCAACGCGTTCAACCGTGGTCCGACCGGAGCGCACTACGACGACCGCGACCTCTGCGACGACCCCACCGTGTGGGAGCAGAAGTACGAGGTCGACAGCCTCGCCTACCCGGTGCAGTTCGCCGCGGCCGTCCACCGCGCCTCCGGCCGCACCGACCACCTCGGCCCCGAGGCCCACGCGGTCGCCCGGACGATCGTCGATCAGCTCCGACTCGAGACCGACCACGAGCGCTCGCCGTACCGGTTCGTCCGGGACGTGCCCGAGCCGACCGAGACGCTCGTCCGCGATGGCCGCGGCACCCCCGTCGCGGTGACCGGCATGACATGGTGCGGCTTCCGCCCCTCGGACGATGCCTGCACGTATGGGTACAACGTGCCGGAGAACCTCCACGCCGCGTCGGCGCTGGGCGACCTGGCAACCCTCGCCGCTGACGTCTGGTCGGACGACGCACTGGCTGCGGACGCGACCGCGCTCCGCGAGGGCATCCTCCGCGGGGTGTCGGAGCACGGCGTCGTGCCGCACCCGCGTGACCCCGACGCCCGCATCTACGCCTACGAGGTCGACGGCCTCGGCGGCGTGGTCCTGATGGACGACGCGAACACCCCGTCGCTGCTGTCCCTGCCGCTCGACGCGCCGGACGTCCTCGACCCGTCGGTCGCCGCCGCGACCCGGGCGTTCGCACTCGGGCCGGACAACCCCTACTGGTTCAGCGGTGCGGTCGCCGCGGGCATCGGGAGCCCGCACACGGAACCGCACCGGGTGTGGCCGATCGCGCTCGCGGTCGAGGGCCTCACCGGCACGCCGTCACGCCGCCTGGAGCTGCTCGACGTGCTGCTGGGGACGGACGCCGGCACGGGACGCATGCACGAGTCCTTCGACGTGGACGACCCGTCGGCGTTCTCGCGGCCGTGGTTCTCGTGGGCGGACGCGATGTTCTGTGAGCTCGCGTTCGCCGCGGTCGCGGACGCCGGCGCGTCGATCACGAGCGCCCCGTCCGTCGCCAAGGTGACCACCTGACGGACGGGAGGCGCGGGTCGGACCCGCCCCGCGCCTCCCGTCCGTGACGTCGTCGCGCCCGGGGACCGGCTCCCCCGGTCTACCGTCGCGCGCGACCCAGGGCGGCGGTCGCGACCGCCGCCACCGCCCCGAGCACGAGGAGGGGGCGGGTGACGCGACGCCGCTTCGCGACCCAGCCGCCGTCCGTCGCGTTGCCGGCGTCCGCCGGGGTCCAGAGGTTGCCGTCGGTCGGCGCGCCGGTCCCGCGGAGCGCGAACAGCTCGACCATCGGCTTCGTGATCTTGTGGAACAGCCCGGGGAAGCCGTACTGCAGCGGCACGAGCGAGGCCTGGACCCGCCCGACGTACCGGTAGCGCTTCGGGTGCGCCGCCGCCCGGACGACCGCGCGACCGGCGCGGTCCACCGAGACGGTCGGCGGCAGCGGGTGCGAGTTCTTCCCGGTGTAGTTGGCGCCGTTCTGGTAGATCGGGGTGTCGATCGTGGACGGGAGCAGCGTCGTGAACCGGATGCCGGTGTGCGCGAACTCGTCGCCGAGGACGTCGATCAGGCCGAGCGCGGCGTGCTTGCTCGTGACGTACGCCGACTGGTACGGCGCGGAGAGCAACGACTGGATCGAACCGACGAGCACGTACGTGCCGGAGCCGCGCTGCCGCCAGTGCGGGAGCAGGTGCGTGATCGCGTTGAGGTGGCCGTAGAGGTTCGTGTCGACGACGCGCTTGAACGCCGCCGTCGGGGTCTGCTCGAAGAGGCCGTAGACGAACAGCGCGGCGTTGCCGACGAACACGTCGATGCGGCCGAACCGCGACGTGACCGTGGCGACGAGGTCGGCGACCTGGTGCTCGTCGGCGACGTCGGTCGGGATCGCGACCGCCTCGGCGCCGAGCGCGCGGCACTCCGCGGCGGCGGCCTCGAGCGAGTCGTGGCTCCGGGCGGCGAGGACGAGCGTGGCACCCTGCCGGGCGAAGGCGTGTGCCGCCGACCTCCCGATCCCGCTCGATGCACCGGTGATGACGACGATCTTCCCGCGGAACCGTTGTGACATGGGGTCAGTGCTACGCGGTGGCGGCTCCGTCCCCGTCCAGGGCCGGGTGGCCGTGCGGCGCGACCACGTGCGCTGACCCGGGGCAGCTGTCACGATGGGCGCATGCGCAAGGACGACCTCACCGTCGACGAGGCGACCGTCATCGCCCAGCACGCCCGCGACGGCGTGCTGGAGCTGGACGACCCCGAGGTGCGGAAGGTCGTCGAGCAGGCGAACCGCGTCCTCGTCCGGGCGCAGATGTGGGGCGACGAACCGAGTCCCCGACTCCGGCGGCGGCGGAAGGTCATCGCGATCGGGGCGCTCGTGATGGTGCTCGTCTGGGTCGCCGGACTGCTCGTGCCGCTCGCCGTCCGGATCGGGTGACCGCGGCGCGCCGGAGTGTCGAGACTTGCTCCGCTCAGCTGCACCCGGTTGACTCGACACGATGACCAGCACGGCGGGCCCCACCGCGACCCCCAGGACCTGGACCGTCTCCGCGAGAGAGGACACCGGTCCGATCGTGCTCGTCGGACTCCGCTCGTCGTGGGCACCCCTCGCGAAGCAGACCGTCGTCGCCGCGCTCGTCGTCGTCGCCGCGGTCCTGAGCGTGACCACCCCGTGGCTGACGGTCACCGACGCGCCACGGATGTGGACCGGCGTCGCGCTCGCCGTGGCCGGCCTGCTGCTCGCGGGCGTCATGGCGCGCTGGCCCGGCGTGGCACGGGCGGAACTCGTCGTGCCCGCGATCGACTTCGTGGCGATCGGTCTGCTCCGGTACGGCACGGGCGACTCGCGGTCGGTCTTCCTCGCCGTCGTGGTCCTGCCGGTGATCTGGATGGCGGCGCGCCCGGGACGTCGACACGTGCTCTACCCGCTCCTCGGGACCTGCGCCACACTGCTGCTGCCGTTCCTGCTGGAGATGACCGAGCCGCGCGCGAGCGAACTCGTCCGACTGGCCTTCGCGGTCATCGTCTACGGGGCGACCGCGGCCGTCACCAACGAGCTCTCCCGGCAGGCGGACCGCCGGCTCAGCACCGCACAGCGTCGGCGACGCGTGGCGGAGGGCGAGATCGACCGGGCCGCGCTCGTGCAGCAGTCGCTCCTGCCCGCGTCCACCGACGGGCTGCCGCCGGAGCTCCGCGCGATCGGGGTGTGCATCCCGGCGAAGACCGTCGGCGGCGACTTCTACGACTGGTTCCCGACCCCCGACGGCGCCGCGTTCACGGTCGGTGACGTCATGGGCAAGGGCGTCGGCGCCGGCATGATCGCCGCCGCCGTCCGCTCCCTCGTCCGCAGCACCGTCGACGAGACGGACGCGGCCACCGCGATCCGCCGTGCCGCCGCCGGACTCGCCACCGGCACGTCGGACGTCGAGAGCGCGCAGTTCACGACCTGCTTCCACGTGCGGATCGACCGCGACGGACACGCACGCTGGGTGGACGCCGGGCACGGGCTGACCCTGCTCCGCCGTGCCGACGGGTCCGTCCGGTCACTCCGCTCCGGCCACCTGCCGATCGGGGTCGGGACGTCGTGGTCGAGCGAGACGACCGACCTCGCCCCCGGTGACCTCATCGTGAGCGTGAGCGACGGCGTGCTCGACCTGTTCGGTGGCGACCTCGACGCGCTCGACCGCTTCGAGGCCTGGGTCGCGGAGCGGTCGCACCCGCAGCAGCTGGTCGACGGGATCGCCGAGCTCGCGCACCGCGGTGAGCACCCGGACGACGTCACGGTGCTCTGCGTCGCCTACCGCCCCTGACACCTCCGACTCGGCGCGGACCGGACGGATCGACCGCGAGGGGTGGCGGCGCCCGCGCGGATGGGGCATGATCCGACGACCGCACACCCACCGCGCCCAGGGAGCACGACATGGACGACACGGTCGACCGTCGCCGGTTCATGACCTCCGGCATCGCCGTCACGGCCGCCGCGGCGCTCGGCGCGAGCACCCTCGGACGGTCGGCCCCCGCCGCAGCGGCCGCCGGGACGCTGCTCGCCGCAGACGAGTTCGACGGCCCGGCCGGCAGTGCGCCGAACAGCGCCGTCTGGCGGTTCGACCTCGGCGCCGGCGGCTGGGGCAACGGCGAGCTCCAGACGTACACGGACTCGCGGCGCAACGCGGCCCTCGACGGAACGGGCAACCTCGTGATCACGGCCCGGCGCGAGGCGGACGGCTCGTACACCTCGGCACGGCTCAAGACCGAGGGCACCACGACGGCGCAGTACGGCCGGATCGAGGCACGCATCCGGATGCCCCGCGGACAGGGGATCTGGCCGGCGTTCTGGATGCTCGGCGCCGACATCGGTTCGGTCGGTTGGCCGGCCTGCGGTGAGATCGACGTGATGGAGAACGTCGGGTACGAACCGGCGGTGGTGCACGGGACGGTGCACGGACCGGGGTACTCCGGCGCGCAGGGCGTGTCGGCCGCCTACCGGAACCCGACGGGAGCCGCATTCGCCGACGGCTTCCACGTGTTCGGCGTCGACTGGCGCCCCGACGCCGTCACCTGGACGGTCGACGGCACCGCCTACCGGACGGTGACCCGACAGGACGTCGGGACGAACCCGTGGGTGTTCGACAAGCCGTTCTTCGTCGTGCTGAACGTCGCCGTCGGTGGGTCGTGGCCCGGCTCGCCCGATGCGTCGACCCGCTTCCCGCAGCAGATGACCGTCGACTGGGTGCGGGTCTCCAGCAACGCCTGAGCGCCGTCCGAGGCCGATGGGACCGGGCCACCGCTGGGCGCGTCGCGCGTCAGGGTCGACCGCGCCCGTTCCGCGCGATGAGCCACAGGTACGTGCTGTGCCCGATCAGCGCGAGGCCGAAGAACACCGCGGCGACGGCGTAGACACGGTCGAGCTTGCCCTGGCCGATCACGAGCATCACGATGCAGAACACGACGGCCACCGCGAGCACGCCGACCTGCACCGTCGACCAGATCCGTCGGAAGCGCGGCATGCCCGTCTCGTTCACGACTCCATGGTGCCAGATGCGGTCAGTGCTGCCGGAGCGCCTCGATGAGCTCGGCCTTCCGCTTCGACGAGTACCCGGTGAGTCCGAGCTCCTTGGCCCGGCGCTTCAGGTCCGCCACGGTCCAGTCGTCGTAGGAGCCGGACTCCCCGCCCTTCTTCGCGACCGCGTGCTCGCCCCGCGCCGCTGCGGCGTTGCTGATCCGCGCCGCCTTCTCCTTCGAGGCGCCCTCCTTGCGGAGCTCCTCGTACATGTCCGGCTTCTTGAGTTGGTTCGGCATGGCGCACACCGTACGCCCGGGCGTCTCAGTGCTTCTCGGGGTCGTTGCCCCAGTTCATGAGCGAGTACCGCCACGGAGTGTCGTGCACGTCGCCCTCGGGCCGCTGCTCGGCGTGCCGGGCGACGTACCCGACGACCTTCCGCATGTGCGCGTAGTCGTCCTTCGTGTAGTCCGCCTGGTGCTTCTCGAGGATCCGGATGATGTGCCGACCGCTGGCATGCCCGGTCGACTCGCCGCCACCCGGCGGCTTCTGCCCGACGTGCTTCGACTCGTCCGTGTCGAGCCACTTCCGGAGCTCGGACGCCGTCATGTTCACGGCATCGGCGAAGTCCGCACGGGTCTGCTGGTCGTCATCACTCATCCGACCACCGAACACCGCACTCCTGGAAACGGTTCCAGAGGCCGTCCGGTTCGCTGGGTGGGAACCGATGAGAGGAACCGCACCATGCCCACCGACCAGTACGAGCCCGCCGACCCGCGCACCCGCTACCCCGACGTCCGACCGGAGCCGCAGACGCAAGCCGAGCCGGGCCTCCAGAGCCGCATGGACCCGGTGCCGGACCTCGGCGAGTCGACCTACCGCGGGAGCGGCCGGCTCGCCGGCCGGAAGGCGCTCATCACCGGCGCGGACTCGGGGATCGGCGGCGCGGTCGCCATCGCCTTCGCCCGCGAGGGCGCGGACGTCGCACTCGCCTACCTGCCCGAGGAGCAGTCGGACGCGGACCACGTCATCGAGCAGATCCGTGCCGCCGGCCGGACCGCCGTGCCGGTGCCGGGCGACCTGCGCGACCGGGACTACGCCTCGACGCTCGTCGAGCAGGCCGTCGCCGGACTCGGTGGGCTCGACGCCCTCGTCAGCGTCGCCGGCAAGCAGCGGTGGCAGCCGGTCGTGGAGGACCTGACCGACGAGCAGTTCGAGGCGACGTTCGACGTCAACGTCTTCGGGCTGTTCCGCGTCGTCCGCGCGGCGCTCCCCCACCTGCACCCCGGATCGACGATCACCACGACCGCGTCGATGGAGGCCTACAAGCCCGCTCCCGACCGGCTCGACTACGCCGCATCGAAGGGGGCGATCAACAACCTGTCGAAGGGGCTGTCCCAGGCACTCGTCGAGCGCGGCATCCGCGTCAACATCGTGGCACCCGGGCCGACGTGGACGGTCCTGCAGCCGAGCGGTGGCGTGGACCCGGAGTCGCTGCCCGACTTCGGCTCGAGCGAGTCGCCGATGGGCCGCGCCGCACAGCCGGCGGAGCTCGCACCCGCCTACGTCTTCCTCGCCTCGCACGAGTCGAGCTACGTCGCCGGCGAGACCCTCAACGTCAACGGCGGCATGGTCACCCCGTGACGAGACCATCCGGAACCCGCCGGGACCGACACGACCGGGAATGGAACGGGTGTCCCCGGCGTACCACCCAGCACCGAACGCGAAGGAGCACCCCATGAGCCACGACCTCCACGAGAGCACGGCCGTCGACGTCCAGCGGACCTGCCTGCCGGCCACGACGCTGTCCGCGCTGCACGACGAGCGCACGCCGTCCTTCGGGCGCTGGCTGGGCCAGATCAACCACCAGGACTGAGCGTCACACCCCCGGGGCCACCGGCGGCCGAGCGGATCCCGACGACGGGGCCTGCTCGGCCGCGCTCGTCCAGGGCGCCCCGTCGGACAGCCCGCCCCCGGCCGCGGTCGCGTCGGACACCCCGTCGGACGGCCCCCCGGCCGACGCGGACGCTTCCGTCGCGGACGCCGCCACCGCGGCCGCGAGGGCGACGGCCGCCGTGGCGTCGCGGGACGGTCGCGCCGTGGACGGTCCGAGCTCACGGATCCGCCGAGCCGGCACCCCCGCGTACACCCCGCGCGCGGTGAGGCGACCCCGCACCACCGCGCCGGCCGCGACGACCACGTCGTCCTCGATGACGGTGCCCGGCAGGACGACGGCCCGCCCGCCGATCCAGACCCGCTCGCCGATGTCGACCGGCCGTCCCGTGGCCTCGTCGCTCCACGTACCGTCCTCGCCGATCTCGTGGTGGCTCGTCATCACGAGCACCTGCATCCCGATCGCGGAGTGCGCGCCGATCCGGACCGGGGCGACCGCCTCGATCGTGACGTTCCGGTTGAAGTAGACGCCGCGGCCGACCGTGAGGTTCTGCGGATCGCCCGTGATCGAGCACAGCGGCCCCGGGCTCGACCCGAGGTGCGCGCCGCCGAGGATCCCGATGACCCGCCGCAGGGCCCGGGGCAGGAACGGCGACCCGAGCAGCAGCGTGAAGAGCGTGTACTCGCGTGCGTGGATGACGTCGTCCCGCAGTCGTGAGCCGAACGTGGACGGAGCTTCGCTGTGTGCGGCCATGCCGCCTCCAGGTCTCGCGGGTGGACGTGTGCGTCCTCGCACACAGCCGGAACGCTAGGTCGCGCCCGCCACGACGGACAACGCGGCAGCCGCGGCGTTGCGCGATTCTTGCGGTGTCCGACCGCCGGTTCCCGCACTGCTACCGTGCTCGCATGTCCTGGGGCCGACGCTACTTCGCGGTCCAGTCGATCGCGGGAGCCGCCTGGTGGATCGCGGTGTGGACCGTCGGCGGGGTGCGCACCGCGACGCTCGGCTCGCTCGACCCGGCCCTCGTCGCCGTCGTCGACGTGCCGCTCTTCGTCGTCGCGTCCGCCCTCGCGGCCCTCGGTGTCCGTGCGGCAGCCCTCGTCGCCACCGTCTGGACGGCGCTCGTCGCGGTCGCGCTCGCCGCCTGGGCGACCTGGACGACCGAGGCCGGCGTCGGCGTGCTCGTCATGCTCGGCGCGACGGTGGGATCGGCGCTCGCGCTGGCGCTCGTCACGCTCGGCCGGATCCCCACCGAGTGGTCGACGACCGGTCCGCTCCGGTTCCGCACCGCCGACCCCCGGGCCGGGCGGCGTCGACACGTCCTCGGCACCGTCCTGCAGATCACCGTGTTCTGGGGCCTGTTCCTCGGGGTGCTGCCACTCGTCATCGCCGCAGCGGAGCACCGGTGGCTACTCCACCCGGCGCTCCCCGGCGGGGTCGTGATCGCCGCGGTCGTCACCGGAGCGGTCGTCCTCGTCGCCGCGAGCGCGCTCGGCATCGCGTCCGCCGCGGCCATGTCCACGCAGGGCGCCGGGACCCCGCTGCCGTCCGCGATGCCGAACCGGCTCGTGATCGCCGGCCCCTACCGTTCCGTGCGGAACCCCATGGCGCTCGCCGGCATCGCCCAGGGCGTCGCCGTCGGCCTCCTGCTCACCTCGTGGATGGTCGTCGCGTACGCGCTCGCCGGCGCCGTCGTCTGGAACTGGGTCGTCCGGCCGCTCGAGGAGGCCGACCTCGAGCACCGGTTCGGTGACGACTTCCGTCGCTACGCCGCGCGCGTTCGGTGCTGGGTGCCGCGCCGACCGGTCCCGGCGAGCGCCCCCGCGGACGCGATCAGCCCGCCGCGCCGCTGATGTTCACGAGCCAGGTGACCCCGAAGCGGTCGGTCACCATGCCGAACGTGTCGCCCCACGGGGCCTTCGTGAGGGGCTCGATGACGGTCCGCGCACCGTCGGCGAGACCGTTCCAGTAGCGGGTCAGGGCTTCCTCGTCGTCGCCGCTGAGGGACACCGAGATGTTGCTGACGTCCGGGCCCTCCATGCCGGTCGGAGTGTCGGAGGCCATGAGCAGCAGGCCGTTCTCGCCCTCGAGCTGCCCGTGCATGACCTTGTCGGCGTCGGCGGGGTCCTGCGCCATGCCGGCCTCGCCGAACGTCGAGACGGTGAGTTCGCCGCCGAAGACCCCGTGGTAGAAGTCGAGCGCGTCGCGGGCCTGGTCGCGGAGGCCGATGTACGGGTTGAGCCGGACGGACATGGTGGACTCCTCGCAGGTGGTGCACGGGCGCCGTCGTCCGTGTCGCGTCGATCGTCCCAGACCGGCCGTCCGCACGGAACCCCACGGGCGGCCTGCGGAAGCACCCCGGCCGGCCCGCAGCAGCACCCGGCCGCACGAGCACCCAGCCGCACCCGCCTAGCATCGTGAGGATGCCCGACCCCCGCCCCGACGAGTTCATCCGCGTCCGCGGCGCCCGCGAGCACAACCTGCGGGACGTGGACGTCGACATCCCCCGCGACCGCATCGTCGCCTTCACCGGCGTCTCCGGCTCCGGCAAGTCGAGCCTCGCGTTCGGCACCGTGTTCGCCGAGGCACAGCGCCGCTTCCTCGAGTCCGTCGCCCCGTACGCCCGACGCCTCATCGCGCAGGGCTCCACCCCGCACGTCGAGTCGATCACGGGGCTGCCCCCGGCCGTGGCCCTGCAGCAGCGCCGCGGTGCCCCCAGCGCCCGCTCAACCGTCGGCACGCTCACCACGCTGTCGAACTCGGTGCGCATGCTGTTCTCCCGCGCCGGCACGTACCCTCCGGGTGCCGACCGGCTCGAGTCGGACTCGTTCTCACCGAACACCGCCGCCGGCGCCTGTCCCCGCTGCCACGGCCTCGGCACCGCGCACGAGGTCACCGAGGCGTCCGCGGTCCACGACGACTCGCTCAGCATCCGCGACGGCGCGATCACCGCGTGGCCGGGCGCCTGGCAGGGCAAGAACCTCCGCGACGTGACGGCCGTGCTCGGCTACGACATCGACCGGCCGTGGCGGGAACTCCCCCGCGCCGACCGCGACTGGCTGCTCTTCACCGAGGAGCAGCCGGTGGTCGAGGTGCACCCGAAGCGGGACCGGGTCGCCAAGCCCTACCGCGGCCGGTTCTGGAGCGCGCGGCAGTTCGTGCTGCACACCCTCGCCGACTCGCAGAGCGAGACCCAGCGCACGAAGGCCCTGCAGTACGTCGAGTCCGGGCCCTGCGGCCTGTGCGGCGGCACCGGCCTCACCCGGGCCGCCCTCGCCGTCACGATCGGCGGGCACAGCATCGCCGAGCTGGGCGCGCTGCCGATCACCGCGCTCGCCGACGTGCTGCGTCCGATCGCGGCGATCACGGACCCGTCGGCGGCGACGTCGCGGGCGACGTCGGGCGAGCACTCCGAGGTGGCCGTCGCCATCGCCGGGGACCTCGTCAGGCGTCTCGACGTCCTCGTCGGTCTCGGCCTCGGGTACCTCGCGCTCGCCCGGTCGACGCCGACGCTGTCCCCGGGCGAGACGCAGCGGCTCCGGATCGCAACGCAGCTCCGTTCCGGGCTGTTCGGTGTCGTGTACGTGCTCGACGAACCGAGCGCCGGGCTGCACCCCGCCGACGCCGAGTCCCTCGTGCAGGTGCTCGACGACCTGCGGGCCGGGGGCAACAGCGTCTTCGTGGTCGAGCACGACATGAGCATCGTCCGTCGCGCCGACTGGATCGTCGACGTCGGGCCGGGCGCGGGCTCCGGCGGCGGCACCGTCCTGTACAGCGGCCCCGTGGACGGTCTCCAGCACGTCGACGAGTCGGTGACCAGGCGGTTCCTCCACCCGGCCGGCCCACCTGCGGTCCGCACACCGCGGGAACCGATTGCCACGCTGGCCCTCCGGGACGTGACGCTGCACAACCTGCACGGTCTCGACGTCGACGTCCCGCTCGGGGTCCTCACCGCGGTCACGGGGGTGAGCGGTTCCGGGAAGTCCTCGCTGGTCGGCGGTGTGCTCGCCACGCACGGCGCGGACCACCCGCTCGTGACCCGGGTCGTCCAGGTCGACCAGAAGCCGATCGGCCGCACGCCCCGCTCGAACCTCGCCACCTACACGGGCCTGTTCGACGCCGTCCGCCAGGCCTTCGCCGCCACCGATGCCGCGCGCGAGCGCGGCTGGGGCGCCGGACGGTTCTCGTTCAACGTCGCCGGCGGTCGCTGCGAGGTGTGCCAGGGCGAGGGCTCCGTCTCGGTCGAGCTGCTCTTCCTGCCCGGCAGCTGGGCGCCGTGCCCGGAGTGCCACGGCGCCCGGTACAACGCCGAGACGCTCGAGGTCCGCTGGGACGGCGCGAGCATCGCCGACGTCCTCGGCATGACGGTCGACGACGCGGCCGACTTCCTCGCGGCGATCCCCGCGGCGTCGCGCGGACTCGAGACCCTCCGGCAGGTCGGTCTCGGCTACCTCCGCATCGGGCAGCCCGCGCCGGAGCTCTCCGGCGGCGAGGCGCAGCGCATCAAGCTCGCCACCGAGCTGCAGCGTGCCCGGTCCGGCCACACGCTCTACCTGCTCGACGAACCCACGACCGGGCTGCACCCGGCCGACGTCGAACTGCTGTCCGAGCAGCTGTCCCGGCTCACCGACGCCGGCAACACCGTGGTCGTCGTCGAGCACAGCATGGACGTCGTCGCGGCGGCCGACCACGTCATCGACATGGGTCCCGACGGTGGGGACGCGGGCGGCCTGGTGGTCGCCGCGGGGACGCCGGCGACCGTCGCGGCGTCCGCCGCGAGCCGGACCGCCCCGTACCTGCGGGCGCAGCTGGGGCTCTGAACCGGGTCTGCTCACGGACGGGAGGCGCGGTGCGGGGCTGGACCGCGCCTCCCGTCCGACCCGGTGCGGGTCTCGCACCCCGCACCGGCCACTGAGTGGCCATCAGCTTTTCATCCCTCAGGAGGATGCACCGGCGGCCGGACCGGAGCATGCTGAGCGGTGTGTGGGGAGTCCGGTCGTCCGCGACCGCGGTCGTGGGGGCCGCGGTCGCGACGCGCCGGACGGTACGGACGGTGTCCTGAGCCACGGGGCCGCACGTCCTGCCACGATGGACGGCATGACCTACACCGCCAGCGGCGACCGCTACGACACCATGACCTACCGCCGCACCGGGAACTCCGGCCTCGACCTGCCGCTGCTCTCGCTCGGCTACTGGCACAACTTCGGCGACGACGTCCCCTTCGAGACGCAGCGCGCGATCAGCCGCCGCGCCTTCGACCTCGGCATCACGCACCACGACCTCGCGAACAACTACGGCCCGCCGTACGGTGCCGCCGAGCTCAACTTCGGCCGGCTCATGCGCGAGGACTTCCGTCCGTACCGCGACGAGATGATCGTGTCGACCAAGGCCGGCTGGGACATGTGGCCCGGCCCGTACGGCCAGGGCGGCGGCTCCCGCAAGTACGTGCTCGCCTCGCTCGACCAGTCGCTGCAGCGCACCGGCCTCGACTACGTGGACGTCTTCTACTCGCACCGCCTCGACGCCTCCACCCCGCTCGAGGAGACCATGGGCGCGCTGCACACCGCCGTCCAGCAGGGCAAGGCGCTCTACGTCGGCATCTCCTCGTACGACGCCGAGCGCAGCCGCCAGGCCGCCGCGATCCTGCGCGACCTCGGCACGCCGCTGCTCATCCACCAGCCCTCGTACTCGATGCTGAACCGCTGGATCGAGACCGAGGGGCTGCTCGACGCCGCGAGCGAGCTCGGCTTCGGCGTCATCGGGTTCACCGCACTCGCGCAGGGGCTCCTGACGGGCAAGTACCTCGACGGCGTGCCCGAGGACTCGCGCGCCGCCGCCGGCAAGTCCCTCGACGCGTCGAGCATCACCCCGGAGGTCGTCGGCCACCTCCGCGCCCTGAACGACGTCGCCGCCGCCCGCGGCCAGTCCCTCGCGCAGCTCGCGCTCGCCTGGGCGCTCCGCGACGAGCGGGTCACGTCGCTCGTGATCGGCGCCTCGCGCGTGTCCCAGATCGAGGACAACGTCGCGGCGCTGGCGAACACGTCCTTCACCGACGAGGAGCTCCGCACCATCGACGAGCACTCCGTCGGCATCACCGACGTCGACCTGTGGGCCGGTGCGCGCGCCGGTCAGGTCTCCTGACCCGGGACCGTCACCAGGTGGCGGGCAGGAGGCGCGGTGCGGGCCCGCACCGCGCCTCCCGTCCTGCAGACGGTCGCGTCCACGATCCGGTGGGCCCTGCCGGGATCGAACCGACGACATCCACGGTGTAAACGTGGCGCTCTACCAGCTGAGCTAAAGGCCCTCGCGTCGAGTCTACGGTGTCGACCACCCCGACCGATGTTCAGCCACAGCCTTACTTTCGGCGATATGAAGTCGTATCCTTAACACGTGCACGCCGACCCTGTCATCGCGGTGATCGTCGACCTCGTCGACTCCCGCACCCTCGACGACCGCTCTGCGGCCCAGCGCGACGTCGAGCGCGCCTTCGACGGTACCCCAGCGGTCGAAGCGGTCGATCCGCTGCGCGCAACCGTCGGGGACGAGTTCCAGGTGATCTACGCAACGCTGGCCGACGCGCTCGTCGCGACCACCGCGGCGATCCTCGCGCTCCCGCCGACCGTGCAGATCCGGTTCGGGATCGGCCGCGGCACGGTGCGGTCGATCGGCACGGGAGCGGTCGGCCCCCTGCAGGACGGCCCCGGGTGGTGGTCCGCGCGCGACGCCATCAACGAGACCCACCGCCGCGAGGACGGCCGGACTGCGTTCCTCCGGGCCTGGTACCACGACGCCGAGGACCGGTACGGAGCGACGGAGCGACTCGTGAACGCCTACTTCCTGAGCCGCGACCACGTCGTCTCGCGCCTGACCCCGCGTGCGCGGCGGATCGCCCTCGGACTGGTCCAGGGCCGGACCCAGGCGCAGATCGCCGCCGACGAGGGCATCACCCCGTCGGCCGTGTCGCAGTCCGTGCAGAAGTCGGGTGTCGCCGCACTGGTCGAGGGCCTCCGGGTCCTCGGGGACGGGGGCCGCTGATGCTCGCCGGGATCCTGCTCGCCCTCATCGGGACGGCCGACGTGGTGCGCGCCCGGACCGGCACCGACGCCGCACCACGCCGCGTCCTGGCGACGGTCGTGGTCGTGCTGCTGTGGATCGGTGTGGCGGTCGTCGCCGTGCTCGGCCTCGGGCTCACGCTCGGGTCGGTGGCCATCGCGATCGTGCTCGCCGCCCTCTGGATCGCCACGACGACACCCGTGCGACCCGCCGACACCCGGGCGTCCGCCACGCCACGACCGGTCTGGTGGCGTCGTTCGGGTTCGTGGCCGTCGGTCCTGCTCGCGGTCGCCCTCGCGGTGCTGCTGCTGTCGACCCCGTCCGCCGATCCGTCGGGGTTCGTCGTCGAGTGGCAGCGCGGGTCCGCCCCGGGGTTCGTCGCCGCCGTCCCGCTCGCCGCGATGGTCGGTGGCGTCGGTGCGGCGCTGTTCCTGGTCGACTCGGCGAACGTGGTCGTCGCCCAGGCCCTGCCGCCCGGGCTCTCCCCCGACACCGTCGGCCGGGCGGTCGCGGACGACGGCGGGCGACGGCTGTTCGGACGACGTCCCAGACGAGATGCCCCCGCAGCCGAGCGCGAGCGCGCCGGCGACGACGACGACGGCACCGTGCTGCTCAAGGGCGGCCGGATGATCGGTCCGATCGAGCGCCTGCTGCTGGCCGGCTTCTCGCTGGTCGGGGCCTTCCCCGTCGTCGCGGCCCTGATCGCCGCCAAGGGCATCGTCCGCTTCCCGGAGATCCGCCGCGAGACGACCGGGTACCAGGCGGAGTACTTCCTCATCGGCAGCCTGGTGAGCTGGGCGATGGCGTTCGCCGCGGCCGGCATGTGCTGGCTGCTCGCACAGGGCTGACACGCAGCGCCCAGGTGACGCACGGTGAGCGCACCGTCGTCGCCGGGTACCGTCGACCCCGTGAACGGAGTCGGAGTCCTCGACGAGGCCGGCCGCCTGCGGCTGCTCGGTGCCGGTGCGACCGGTGCCGCGTTCGCCGTCGTGCTCGTCGTCCTCGTGGCGTCGTCGTGGACGGAACCGACCCCTGCGCTGCTCGTCGGCCTCGGCATCCCGTCGGCCGCCGTGGGCACCACCATCGCGGTGGTGCTGCAGCGCCGCTCGTGGCGCGCCGAGGGCGGGTACGAGCGGAGCGTCGTCGTCCGGAACTGGGTGCTCGACGGCGAGGTGCCGTCGACCGTGCCGGCCGCCGAGTGGATCCCACTCGTGCAGGCGCAGGCCGAGCGCGAGGTCGCCGGCTGGGGGAAGATCGTCCTGTCGACCATCTGGATCCTGATGACGTGGTCGATGCGCGACCAGCACGGACCCGTCATCACGACCATGCTGATCCTGCTCTGGATCGGCCTCGGCACGTGGAGCGCGCTCTGGGTGATCCCCCGCGCGCGGGCCGCCAAGCGACTGCTACGGCGCGGGGTCGCCACGCTGACCTGATCCCCCGCGGGCCCGGCCTGGGTACGCTCGCCGTCATGCAGAGTCGCACCCTCGGCCGTACCGGCCGCACCGTGTCCGTCGTCGGCCTCGGCACCTGGCAGTTCGGCGGTGACTGGGGTCCCGTGTCGGACGCCGACGCGAACGCCGTCATGGACGCCTCCGTCGAGTCCGGCGTCACCCTGTTCGACACGGCCGACGTCTACGGCGACGGCCGGAGCGAGCAGCTCATCGGCGCGTGGCGCTCGGCGAACCCCGACGTCCCGCTGACCATCACGACGAAGATGGGCCGACGCGCCGAACAGGTGCCGTCCAACTACGTCGCCGCCAACTTCCGCGAGTGGGTCGACCGCTCGCGCCGCAACCTGCAGCAGGACACCCTCGACCTCGTCCAGCTGCACTGCCCGCCGACCGAGGTCTACGCCGACGACGCCGTGTACGACGCGCTCGACGCGCTCGTCGCCGACGGCTCGATCGCCGCCTACGGCGTCAGCGTCGAGACCACCGACCAGGCCCTCACCGCGATCGCCCGTCCCGGCGTCGCAACCGTCCAGATCATCCTCAACGCGTTCCGGCTGAAGCCGCTCGACCGCGTGCTCCCGGCCGCACGGGAGGCAGGGGTCGGCATCCTCGCGCGGGTCCCGCTGGCATCGGGGTTGCTGTCCGGCAAGTACACGGCGGACACGTCCTTCGCCGAGGGCGACCACCGCAACTACAACCGCCACGGCGAGGCGTTCGACCAGGGCGAGACCTTCAGCGGGGTCGACTTCGAGGACGGCGTGCGTGCCGCGCAGGTCTTCGCCGCGTCGCTGCCGGACGCCGTCCCGGTTCCGCAGGCCGCGCTCGCCTGGGTCATCGCCCAGGACGGCGTCACCGCGGCGATCCCGGGTGCCCGCAACCCCGAGCAGGCCCGGTCGAACGCCGGCGCCGGCTCGCTCCCCGAGGTGCCCGGCCTCGACGAGACCGTCCGCGAACTGTACGACGAGTGGTTCCGCGCCGCCGTGCACGACCGATGGTGAGGCCGGCGGCCGTCGGCGCGGCGATCGCGGCCCTCACGGTCGTTGCGCTCATCGCGGGCGGGACGACCCCGGCGGACGGTACCTCGCGGTCCGCTCCCCCGTGGCCCGCGCCGACGACCCTCGCCGAGCACGCGGACGACGCCGGACTGCGGAACGTCTGGGGCGAGCGACTCGCCGAGCACGTGCACACCCACCTGACGATCCTCGACGGCGACGAGCCCGTGACGGTGCCCGCGAACGTCGGGCACTCGGACACCCGGCGGTTCGCCGCGCAGCTGCACACGCACGACACCTCGGGCATCCTGCACGTCGAGTCGCCCACCCGGCAGACCTTCACGCTCGGGCAGTTCTTCGACGAGTGGGGCGTCTCGCTCGGTCCCGCGCACGTCGGCGGGCTCCGCGGCGAGCTCACCGTGTGGGTCGACGGCCGACGGTACTTCGGCAATCCGCGCTCCATCGCCCTGACGAACCGCCGCGAGGTCGTGCTCGACGTCACGACGATCGGCGAGGTGCCGCACCTGCCGCAGCCCTTCGACTGGCCTGCGCAGTACCGCTGACCCCGGTCAGGCCTCCTTCGGGGCGGTCCAGGACCGGTCGAGGTCCCACTCGTCCACCGCCCCCGCCGGCAGCTGCCACACGTACTCGTTCTTGAGCTTCCGACCGTCCTCGCGGAAGGGCCCGGTGCGGTACGGGTAGAACGCCACCGTCGGCAGGGTCCCGGGCGGCGCGGTCCGGATCGCGTTCGAGAAGTCCTTGTTCAGCCGCCGCAGTTCGGCCACGACGGCAGGGCGGGCACCGTCGGCGTCGAACCCGGACGCGCCGGACGCGAGCTGGAACGCGATGTGCAGCTGCCGGTCGCCGCGGTCGTCCTCGTAGCTGATGAGCCGGTGGTTCTCGACCGCCTCGAGCAGCGCCGGATCGCCGTAGACCACGTCGCGGACGACGTCGGGTGCGACGACCGCGCCGTTGTAGTCGACGGACAGGTCGGACCGGCCGTAGTGGAACAGCAGCGGCAGGTCGAGCTGGGCGGAGTCGGCCAGCGCGTCGAACCCGTGCTCGCGCAGGGTCCGGCGGACCGCGGGCATCCGCACGACGTGCCCACGGTCGTGGATGTTGTACCGGATCCGGGGGCTGATGTTCTCGGAGCGGGCGATCGTCACGACGAGTTCGCCGCGCTCGTTCGTCTCGATGAGGTACCCGAACGGGTTGAACTGGAACACCATCGGCAGGACGCCGTACTCCCCCTGCTTCGTCAGCGCCGCCGACAGCTCCGGTGACGCCGCGATCGCCCGCCGCAGTTCGACGGAGAACGGGGTCTCGATGCCGAGGTTGATCTCGAGGTCGCTCGCACCGTAGGACCCGAGCACCGCCTGCGCGTACTGCTCGATGTGCGCGCGCATGTTCTCGCTGATGCCCTCGCCGCCGAACGCCGCGACGATCGTGTACGCGCTCCAGTCGAGCCGATCGTCCTCGAACAGCGCCTTGAGGAACGGCGGGTAGCTGCAGATGACGTACGTGAAGTCGGTGCCGAACTCCCGCATCGTCTGCACGATCTTGTCGCGGTCCGGCCCGATCGACTTGATCATCGAGGACTCGGTGAGCGACGCCGTCACGTTCATGCCCGTGGCCCACGCCCCGAGCGAGAACGCGTTGAGCACGAACGGCTGCTTCGGCAGGCCCTTCGCGGTCCGCGAGAACCCGAGCTGCAGCAGCTGCCGGGTCGCCTGCCGTTCGTCGGGGCCGCGGACCCAGCTGGTGGGCGTGCCGCTCGACCCGCTCGACTCGTCGACGACCACGCCGCGGCGGGGCAGCCGACCGTCGACGCAGCGCTCGGGGATGCTCCAGCGCTTGACGTAGGAGTCCTTGTCCATCTCGGGCAGCCCCGAGATCGCTGCGGCGATCCCGCCACTCGTGTCCAGCCGGGAGGCGCGACCCGCCTCCGCCAGGAATGCCCCGTAGGCGGGCACCCGCCGTGCAGCGCGCTCGGCCGTCCGCCAGGCACGCCAGCGTCCGAGGGTCCAGCGGAGCGGCTCGATGCCCGGCGTGAGCAGGAGCTTGTGCGTGCCGACGCGCGGCATGAAGAGCGCCACGATCGTCTCGACGACCCAGACCACCGAGAACACCGCCGCGCGCTTCACCGGGCACCCCCGATCGTCATAGACGCTGCGGGTCTGCGGTGCGCCAGCGGCGGCGGGGCGCTGTGGCCGAGCCGGAAGAGCATCCACGCCATCCGACCGTCGGACTCGTCGACGCCGGCACGCTGGACGAACGCGGCGTGCGATCGGGGGTTCGTGATCACGGTGCCGAACGGGTGCAGGGCGATGCCGCGCGCCGTCAGCTCGAGCCAGATCCGCATGAACGTCCGGCCGGCCTCGACGTACTCGGCCGGCGACGAGAACGGTCCCTCGAGCCAGCCGAGCTGCCGGACCCCGCGCATCGTCGACAGGTACACGCGCCGGAAGAGCCCGCCGACGCCGGGCGCCTCCCAGAGCCCGCGGTGCTCCATCGCGAACCGGAGCACCGGGCCGGGCATGAGCATCGTCTCGGCCGACAGCCCGTCGCCGGTCTCCGCCGCCTGCCGTTTCGAGAACCGCAGCCAGTGCAGGATCTCCTCGTGCACGGCGTCGTGCCGCAGGTCGTCGAACAGGGTCTCCTGGTTGACCCGGACGATCTCGTCGACGACGGCCCGGTCCGCGGTGGTGCGGAAGCGCTGGCCCGCGGCCGACGCGATGGCGGACACGGCCTCGATCGCGGACTCGTCCACCAGGGTCGCGTCGTAGGGCCTGCGCGACGTGCGCCGCGCGAGGAAGCGGGCCAGCGCCTCCCGGTCGTCCGCCGTCGCGGCGCGCGGGCGCAACGCGACGGTGCCCAGCCGGTGCAGCCGGTCGTCGGACCCAGGGTCGGCGTCGAGCCGCCCGAAGTCCATCTCGGCGTGGTCCAGCCGTTCCTGCACGGCGAACCCGTGCGCCCGTGCGACCACGTCGAGCCCGGCCAGGAACACCCCGGCGCAGACGTGGCCGAACGGGATGCCGAACGACTCGGCCGGCAGGCCCCGCCGCAGGTCGTAGAACACGGTCGCGGTGCGGTCGTCCTCGACGCGCACGACGATCGGTTGCGAGTTGTGCGGCGACGGGTAGTGCCGCGCGTCCTCGATGATGCCCGTCCACGGTGATGCCATCGGTTCCCCCTCGGTGGTCTCTGGCGTCGATCATACGAACGCCCGGTGACGCGCATGCCGCTCGGGGAATGCCCGGGGGCGCGCGCACGCGTACGCTCTCGCCATGACCACGATCCGGACCGGCACCGACCTCGCCGCCGTCGAGGACGTGATCGTCGGCATCACCGCGCACGGCGAGCGGTACCTCGCCCGGGTGTTCACCCCGCGCGAGCGCGCCGACGCGGGCGACGACCCGGAGCGCCTCGCCGCCCGGTTCGCCGGCAAGGAGGCCGTGCTGAAGCTGCTGCGGCCGGCCCGCACGGACGCGGTGCCGCTGACCGACGTCGCCGTGGTGCTCGACCCCGTCGGCGCGCCGGTCGTGGAGCTGTCCGGACGGGCGGCGGAGCTCGCCGCGGACATCGGTTGCGGGGCCATCGCGGTGTCGCTGTCCCACGAACGGGGACTGGCGCTCGCCACCGCCGTCGCGCTGTCCGAGCGCTGATCGCGGCCGCTGGACACTTCCCTGTCAAAGCACTCAGGCTGCTCGCGCCGCGTGCGGTTTCGCGCACCCGCACGGCGGCTTTCCGGGGCGCGGTCCTCCCTATGGTTGCGAGCATGCACCAGGACCCGACCACTGCAGCGACCCCCGTCGCACTCGCCACCCCGACGACCGAGCTGGCCGTCCGGCGCGCCCTCGCCGACCACGGGCGGCTCGTCGTCGACGCCATGGACGTGGCGTCGATCGCCGACCTCTACGCCCTCGGACTGACCTCCCACGCCACCGTGAACGTCATGCTCGCGGTCGAGAACGAACTCGACGTGGAGTTCCCGGACGCAGCGCTGCACCGGTCGACGTTCGCGACCATCGAGTCGATCGCCACGGCAGCGGAGTCGGCAGCGTGATCACCGAGGAGCGCCCGACCAGCGCCGCACCCGCCAGGGCCGCCGCCGCGCCGGTGGACCGGTTCGCCGACCGCACCGCGCTCGTCGTCGACATCGCCGCCCGGTTCGCCGACGAGGTCGACCGCGACGCCCGTCCCCCGCGCGAGGCGATCGCCGCGATGAAGGAGCACGGCCTCCTCGCCGCCGCCGTCCCGGTGGAGCTCGGTGGTGAGGGCGCCACCCTCGCCGAGCTCTCCGTCATCGCGACCGAACTCGGTCGCGCGTGCGCCGCCACCGCCATGGTGTTCGCGATGCACCACGGGCAGGCCATGGCGCTCTGGCGGCACGGCGGGGTCGCCCTCGGCGTCACCGCGATGATCGAGGCCGTGCGCGACGGCGCGCTCGTCGCCTCGTCCACCACGGAACGCGGCATCGGTGGCGACGCCCGACGGAGCACCTGCGCCATCGAGCCCGACCAGGCCGGACGCATCCGGCTCCGCAAGGACGCCCCGGTCATCTCCTACGCGACCGAGGCCGACGCGATCCTCGTCACCGCCCGGCGCGACCTCGACGCACCGGCGTCCGACCAGCGGCTCGTCATCGCCCTGCCCGACGAGACGACCCTCACGCAGACCTCGACCTGGGACACGCTCGGCCTCCGCGGCACCTGCAGCAACGGCTGGGTGCTCGACACCGAGACCCACGAGGACCGCATCCTCCGCGACGACTACGCCACGATCTCCGCCCGCACGGTCCTGCCCGTGTCGCACGTCCTCTGGGCGTCGGTGTGGCTCGGGATCGCGGCGGACGCCGCCGACCGCGCCCGCCGCGCCGTCCGCAAGCAGGCACGCGCCGCCGTGGGCCAGACCCCGCCGGGTGCGCTCCGGCTCGCCGAGCTCCTCGTCGACCTGCAGTCGCTCGCCGACGCCGTGCGGCACGCCGCGAACCGCTTCGACCAGGTCGCGGACGACCCCGAGGTGCTCGAGTCGACGGCGTACGCCCTCGCGGCGAACGCCCTGAAGATCAACGCCTCGGAACAGGTCACCGACCTCGTCACGAAGGCGCTGCGGATCGTCGGCATCGCCGGGTTCGCCGCCAGCGGGGAGCTCAGCATCGCCCGCCACCTCCGAGACTCGCACGGTGCCGCCGTCATGGTGAGCAACGACCGTCTCCTGCAGAACGACGCCGCACTGGCACTCATGACCGGAGCAATCCTGTGACCATCACCGAACCCACCAGCACCCGGGCCGAGCCCGGCACCGACCTCGACACCGCCCGCGCGACGCTGCGTGCGCGACTCCTCGACGACGGTGTCCTGATCGACCTCGGCTCGCCCGGCCTCTACGGCCGCGCGGGCGTCTTCGAGCGCGTGTACACCGCGGTCGACGCCGCTGCCGTGGCGAGCCAGCGGGACCTCGGTGCCGACGTCCTGCGCTTCCCGCCGGTCGAGCCGCTCGCCGCGTTCGAGCGCACCGACTACATCGCGTCGTTCCCGGACCTCGCCGCGTCGATCTCCGGGTTCACCGGCGACGACCGGACCCACCGCGCGCTGCTCGCCGCACGCGAGCGCGGTGAGCGGTGGGAGGACTTCCTCGAGCCGGCCGACCTGATGCTCACCCCCGCGGTGTGCCACCCGGTGTACGGCCTCGTGGGCGACACGGTCCCCCAGGAGGGCCGCTTCTTCGACATCGTCGGCGACTCGTTCCGCCGCGAGCCGTCCCTCGACCCGATGCGGCTGCAGGCGTTCCACATGCACGAGTTCGTGCACATCGGGACGCCCGCGTCCGCGCAGGAGCACCGCGACGGCCGCATCCCGAGCATGCGCGCGCTGCTCGAGTCCTTCGGGCTCGAGATCGACGTCGTCCCGGCCAACGACCCGTTCTTCGGGCGGGTCGGGCAGATGCTCGCCCGCAACCAGGTCGAGCAGGCGCTCAAGTTCGAGTTCGTCACGCCCGTCTACGGACCGGAGCACCCGGCCACCGCGATCAGCTCGGCGAACCTGCACGAGGACCACTTCGGCACGTCCTTCGGCATCCGGACCGCCGACGGCGAGGTCGCCCACAGCGCGTGCGTCGCGTTCGGGCTCGAGCGCATCACGATCGCCCTGTTCGCCGCCCACGGCACGGACCCCGACGCGTGGCCGGCTCCGGTCCGCGCGGCCCTGGCCCTGTGAGCACCCACCACGGCTGGTCGGGCCGACCCGCGCTCCGCGTCGCCGTGCAACTGCCGGCCGCCGCGCGAGCCGGGGTCGTGCTCTGCCCGCCGCTCGGCCAGGAGGGCGTGATCGCGTACCGCACGCTGCGCCTGCTGGCCGACCGACTGGAGGCGCGTGGCGTGGCCTCGGTGCGCTACGACCCGTCCGGACGTGGCGACTCCGCCCCCGACGACGACCCCGACGCGCAGGTGCGGTCCGCGCAGCGTGCCGCCGCGCTGCTGCGCTCCACCGGCGTCGACCAGGTCGCCTTCGTCGGACTCGCGTCCGCCGCGCCGATCGCCGCGGGCGCCGCGGCCGCGACCGACGGCCTGGTCCTCTGGGACCCGCCGGCCTCGGGACGCGCGTGGCTCCGGAAGCAGCGCGCCCTGGCGACCATCACGATCGGTGCCACCCGCGTCCTCGACGGACTCGAGAGCCTCGTCGGCATCGACGTCGACCCCGCCGAGGCGACCGCACTCGGCGCACTGACCTTCCAGCCGCGCACCGGCCCGACCGTGGCGCTCGTCCGCCCGGGCAGCAGCGCCCCCCGCGCCCTCGGTCCGGTGCCGACGACCGAGGTCACCGGGAGCGCCGAGCTCCTCGACGGCACGAGCATGGTCGCCCGGATCCCCGGTTCCGCCGTCGACACCGTCGTGGCGTGGATCGACGCCTGGGCACCGATCGTCGCCGTGCCGACCGTGCCGCCGACGCTCGACGAGGTCCTCGACGTGGACGCCCGCACCTCCGAGCGCATCGTCCGGATCGGTCCCGAGCGGCTCTTCGCCGTCGAGACCGTCGCGTCCGGACAGCACGAGGACGCCCCCGTCGTCGTCCTGCACAACGGTGCCGCCGAGCACCACGTCGGCGCCACCGACTACCAGGTCGCCCTCGCCCGGACGCTGGCGCGGGACGGTGCTCGCGTGGTCCGCGTCGACCGCCGGGGCACCGGCGAGAGCTCCGACGTGTACGAGGACGAGCGGTCCCCGATGTTCGCGCAGGAGTGGATCGACGACCAGCAGGCCGTCGTCGACGCACTGGCGGTGGCCTCCGAACGGCTGGTCCTCGTCGGGATGTGCGCCGGCGCCTGGCTCGCCGGACGGTCGGCCGACACCGCGCCCCGCATGGTCGTCGAGATCAGCCCCAACGACTACCGACGGAACACCGCCGCCGTCGGCGCCTACGCCGACGCCCTGCGTGCGATCGACGAGCCGTCGCGGCTGCGCCTCGTGCTCCGGCGCTGGTACAACGCCGCCGTGCCGAAGTGGGTGCGGGACCGCGTGGCCCGCCGCGACCGCGTGGGCGGGGTCGTCGGGCACGTCCGACCCCTCGTCGAGCACGGGACCGACGTCGTCCTGATCGCGTCGCCCGTGGACGTCGAGGTCTTCGACCGACTCGGTGGCCAGCGTGCCCTGCGTCGGTGGAGCAGCCGAGGCCGTACCGGCCGGGTGGACCTCGTGCGGGTGCCGGAGGGCGACCACTCGCTGTTCTCCCCGTTGATGCGCCAGGCCGTGCTCAGCGAGGTCCGGTCACGCGTGGCGTCGACGTTCCCCGTGCACGCCTGACCCGGGTCGGTCAGGCGAGGCCGAGCGTGTGCGCGACGGCGTCGGGGTGCTCGACGTGGGCGAAGTGCCCGCAGTCCTCGAGCAGCACGGTCCGCGCGCCGGGCAGCAGCGCGCCCAGTGCGTCGAGGTCGGAGACCCGGGCGAAGACGTCGTCCCGCCCGGCGATCGCCGTGACCGGGCAGGTCACGGCACGCCAGCGGTCGAGGTCGTAGGCGGCCGCGGCGCGGGCCGCTCCGGTGAAGCCGGCCGGCCGGAGCTCGTCGACGAAGGCGTCGAGCACGCTCGGGTCGAGCCGGCGCACGTGCGCGAAGACCGGCGCGGCGAGGAGCGGCAGCACCCCGATCGCCGCCAGTGCGCCCAGGAGCGGTCTGGCCGTCTCGCCGGTGATCGCGAGTCCGGCACGCAGCAGCGTGAACGCGGGGAGCGTCCGGAGCGCGCGCACCGGGTGTCGCGCCGCCCAGGCGGTCGCCACGGTCGTGCCGGAGACCAGCGCCACGGAGCGCACGCGTGCCGGGGCGAGGACGGCGAGGTGCATCGCGACGAAGGCGCCGAGGGAGTGCCCGACGACGTCGACGTCCGCGACCGACAGG
Source organism: Curtobacterium sp. LFS084 (assembly GCF_047977705.1). NCBI lineage: Bacteria > Bacillati > Actinomycetota > Actinomycetes > Micrococcales > Microbacteriaceae > Curtobacterium > Curtobacterium sp. LFS084. The sequence goes on along the minus strand of NZ_JBFPFM010000020.1, from coordinate 9,186 downwards.
GCGTCGAGCACCGCGGTGAGGACGGCGACCGCACGGTCGACGTCGATCGGCACGTCCGGCGCGGGAGACGATCCCCACCCGGGGAGGTCGACGAGCACGAGCCCGCGGTCGCCGACGCCGCCCGCGGTCTCGAGGAGCGGCGTCCACGTCGTCCACGAGCCGGCGACGCCGTGCACGAGGAGCATCGCGGCGCGTCCCGGCCGGTGGTGCACCACGACGGGACCGGCCTCGGTCGGCACGACCGTACGGCGGAGGCCCCACCGGGCCGCGTCCGCCGTGACCGGGAACGGCGCGTAGGCGTCCGTGGTGACCACCCGGCGGGCCGAGCGGTCGTCGACGGCGTGCACCGTGCCTCCTGTCCGCGACGCGTCGCGCGTCGTCTCAGCAGGTGTTCGGAACGCTAGGCGACGGCGACTGGTGCGGTGCAGGCGGCCAGACGGTCCAGCGCTGCGCGGTACTCGGTGACGTCGCGGGCGACGCCCGGCTCCGAGATGATCGAGGCCTTGATGCGGCCCTGCACGTCGATCACGAAGGTCGCACGGGTGGCGAAGCCCTTCTTGTCGAGGAAGACCCCGTACTCCTTCGACACGGCGCCGTGCGGCCAGAAGTCCGCGAGGAGCTCGAAGTCGTAGCCGTTCGACTCGGCGAACGAGCGGAGCGTCGCCTTCGAGTCGACCGAGATGCCGATGAGCTCGACACGCTGGTCCTGGAACATCGCGATGTTGTCCTGCAGCGTGCAGAGCTCGTTCGTGCAGGTCGACGAGAACGCGAGCGGGAAGAAGACCAGCGCGACCGGGCGGATGCCGCGGAAGTCGCTGAGGCGGACGTGCTCCCCGAACTGGTTCGGGAGTTCGAAGTCCGGCGCGAGCGAGCCGATCTCCAGTGCCATCAGTGGTGCTTCTTCCTCGGGCGTGGGGTGTGCCCGGTCATCGTCGTGCACGCACGGGTCGCGTGTGCACGATCGGCAATCGTACGCCGACGGCACCCGAATGCAAGCACCTGTCCACCCACACGTCACCATCAGCCTCTCGGTCGGTGCGGGGGCCTAGAGTGGTCGGGGCCCCATCCGGTCGTGACCCGACCAACCGGTGGCCCGCCATGTCCACCACCACGAGAACGAACGAGGTCAAGGGTGACGGTGAACGACCAGGACCCGTACAGCCACGGCAGCAGCGACCAGGACCCGGAGGAGACCGCCGAATGGCGTGAGTCCCTCGACGGGCTGGTCCGGACCCACGGCCACCAGCGTGGCCGCGAGATCATGCTGAGCCTGCTCAAGCGGTCCAAGGAACTGCACCTCGGTGTGCCGATGGTCCCGACCACGGACTACGTGAACACCATCGCGCCGGAGAACGAGCCCGAGTTCCCGGGCGACGAGGAGCTCGAGCGCCGCTACCGCCGGTGGATCCGGTGGAACGCCGCGATCACCGTGCACCGCGCGCAGCGTCCGGGCATCGCGGTCGGCGGCCACATCTCGACGTACGCGTCGAGCGCCGCCATGTACGAGGTCGGCTACAACCACTTCTTCCGCGCGCAGGACCACCCGTCCGGTGGCGACCAGGTGTTCTTCCAGGGGCACGCGTCCCCCGGCATGTACGCCCGCGCCTACATGGAAGGGCGCCTCGGCGAGGACCAGCTCGACGGCTTCCGCCAGGAGCAGTCGCACGCCGGCGGCGGACTCTCGTCCTACCCGCACCCGCGTCTCATGCCGCACTTCTGGCAGTTCCCGACCGTGTCGATGGGCATCGGCCCGATCAACGCGATCTACCAGGCGCAGCAGGCCAAGTACCTGTCCAACCGCGGCATCAAGGACGCGTCCGACCAGCAGGTCTGGGCGTTCCTCGGCGACGGCGAGATGGACGAGGTCGAGTCGCGCGGGCAGCTCCAGGTCGCGGCGAACGACGGCCTCGACAACCTGAACTTCGTGATCAACTGCAACCTGCAGCGTCTCGACGGTCCGGTGCGCGGCAACGGCAAGATCATCCAGGAGCTCGAGGCGTTCTTCCGCGGTGCCGGCTGGAACGTCATCAAGGTCGTCTGGGGCCGCGAGTGGGACGACCTGCTCGCCCGCGACACCGAGGGCGCGCTCCTCAACCTGATGAACCAGACGCCGGACGGCGACTACCAGACGTACAAGGCCGAGAACGGCGCGTACGTGCGCGAGAACTTCTTCGGGCGCGACCCGAAGGCGCTCGAGCTGGTCAAGGACTACACCGACGACCAGATCTGGAACCTCAAGCGCGGTGGGCACGACTACCGCAAGGTCTACGCCGCGTTCAAGGCCGCGACCGAGCACAAGGGCCAGCCGACCGTCATCCTCGCGAAGACGGTCAAGGGCTACGGCCTCGGCCCGAGCTTCGAGGGGCGCAACGCGACGCACCAGATGAAGAAGCTGACGCTCGACAACCTCAAGCAGTTCCGCGACGAGATGCGCATCCCGATCACGGACGCGCAGCTCGAGGAGAACCCCTACACGCCGCCGTACTACCACCCGGGCAACGACGACGAGGCGATCCAGTACATGCACGAGCGCCGGCGCGAGCTGGGCGGCTACGTGCCGGAACGTCGCACGAAGTACACGTCGATCACCCTCCCCGAGGACGCGAAGTACCAGGTCGTCAAGAAGGGCTCCGGCAAGCAGGAGATCGCCACCACCATGGCGTTCGCCCGACTGCTGAAGGACCTGCTCCGGTCCCCCGACTTCGGCAACCGCGTGGTGCCGATCATCCCCGACGAGGCGCGCACGTTCGGCATGGACGCGTACTTCCCGACGGCGAAGATCTACAACCCGAACGGGCAGCACTACACGTCCGTCGACCGCGAACTCCTCCTGGCCTACAAGGAGAGCCCGCAGGGCCAGATCATCCACGTCGGGATCAACGAGGCCGGCGCGATGGCGGCGTTCACCGCGGTCGGCACCTCGTACTCGACGCAGGGCGAACCGCTCATCCCGGTCTACGTCTTCTACTCGATGTTCGGGTTCCAGCGCACCGGCGACGCCATCTGGGCCGCCGGCGACCAGATGACCCGCGGCTTCATGATCGGCGCCACCGCAGGTCGCACGACGCTCACGGGCGAGGGCCTGCAGCACGCCGACGGCCACTCGCTGCTCCTCGCGACGACGAACCCGGCCGTGGTGTCCTACGACCCCGCGTACGGCTACGAGATCGGGCACATCGTGCAGGCCGGCCTCGACCGGATGTACGGCACGAACGAGGACGGCTCGCCGAAGCACGCCGACCCGAACGTCATGTACTACCTGACGGTCTACAACGAGCCGATCGTCCAGCCGGCGGAGCCCGAGGGCGTCGACGTCGACGGGATCGTCAAGGGCATGTACCTGCTCAACCGCAGCGAGCACGACGGCCCCAAGGCCCAGCTGCTCGCCTCGGGCGTGGCCGTGCCGTGGATCCTCGAGGCGCAGCAGCTGCTCGCCGAGGACTGGGGCGTGTCGGCCGACGTGTGGAGCGTCACGAGCTGGGGTGAGCTGTACCGCGACGGTCTCGCCGCGGAGCAGCACGCGTTCCTCAACCCGAACGAGGCGCCCCGCACCCCGTACGTGACCGAGCGTCTGCTCGGCACCGAGGGCCCGGTCGTCGCGGTGAGCGACTTCATGCACGCCGTGCAGGAGCAGATCCGTCCGTTCGTCCCGACCGACTACGCCACCCTGGGTGCCGACGGCTTCGGTTTCTCGGACACCCGTCCGGCCGCCCGCCGCTTCTTCCACATCGACGGCCCGTCGGTCGTCGTGCGGACGCTGCAGCAGCTCGCGAAGCAGGGCAAGGTCGACGGTGCACTCGTGCAGCAGGCGATCGACAAGTACCGTCTGCACGACGTGACCGCCGGCACCACGGGCAGCGCGGGCGGCGAGAGCTGATCAGCAGGTGACGACGGTCCGACCGGACTCCGAGAGCCAGGAGAGCGCGCGCGAGCGGGCGCTCTCCTGGCTCCGTCAGGTGTCCGGGGAACTCTCCACCGCCACGATCAAGCGGCTCGAGGACACCCTCCCCTGGTACAGCGAGATGCCACCGGGGCGGCGCTCCGCCGTGGGACTCGTGGCCCAGGCGGGCATCACCTCGTTCATCAGCTGGCTCGAGGGCACCGCGTCGACCCCGTGGATCGCCGCGGCGGACGTCTTCGGCTCGGCGCCCCGCGAGCTCCTGCGATCGGTGAGCCTGCAGCAGACGCTCCAGCTCATCCGCGTGGTCGTCACCGTGGTCGAGGAACGCGCCAAGGACGACGAGATGCTGCAGGAGGCGATCCTCAAGTACTCGCGGGACATCGCGTTCGCGGCGGCCGACGTCTACGCCCGTGCGGCCGAGGCCCGCGGGCTGTGGGACGCCCGGCTCGAGGCGCTCGTGGTCGACTCGATCCTGTCGGGTGAGTACGACGACGAGCTGCCCTCGCGCATCGCGGCACTCGGCTGGCACGGTCACGGCGAGGTCGCGGTACTGGTCGGCAACGCGCCGAAGCAGCTCGAGGTCGACCAGATCCGGCGGACCGCGCGGCACATGGACGCCGACGTGCTGATCGGCGTGCAGGGGTCACGCCTCGTCGTGGTGATCGGTCGCGCCACCCCGCGTGACGACGTGCCCGAGGGCGAGGAACCGGTGTCGTTCACCGCCATCGCGCAGGCGCTCGAACCCTCGTTCGGCGACGGACACCTGGTGCTCGGCAACGAGGTCCCCGGCGTCGTCGACGCGTCCACCAGCGCGAAGGGGGCCCTGGCCGGCTTCGCGGTGGCCCGTGCCTGGCGTGGTGCCCCGCGTCCGGCACTGGCGGACGACCTGCTGCCCGAACGCGCCCTCGCCGGCGACCCGCTCGCCCGGTCGGCGCTCGTCCAGCGGATCTACGTGCCGCTCAAGGACCAGTCGACGGAACTCCTGCAGACGCTCTGGTGCTACCTCGACACCGGCCGCTCGCTCGAGGCCACGGCGCGAGAGCTGTTCGTCCACCCGAACACGGTGCGCTACCGGCTGCGCCGCGTGGCGGACATCATCGGGTGGGACGCCACGCACGCGCGGGACGCCCTCATCGTCCAGTCCGCGCTCATCCTCGGCGCGATGTCCGAGTCGACGGCCGGGCGGCGCCGCATCCCGCACCGGCGGTGAACGCACCGTCGGTGAGCGCACCGTCGGTGCCGGTCGGCGCACCCGGTCCCGTCGGTGGGAAGTGCACAATGTCTCGTGGACATCGCTGTGGGAAGTCCACACGGGTGCGGCGCGGGGCGACCGGCAGGATTGTCCGGTGATCGTCGTCGTCGCGCCCGGACAGGGCTCCCAGACCCCCGGCTTCCTCGCCCCCTGGCTCGAGGACGCCACCGTCCGTGACCGCGTGGGAGCGTGGTCCGAGGCCATCGGCATCGACCTCGCCGCACACGGCACCGAGTCCGACGCCGAGACGATCAAGGACACCGCGCTCGCGCAGCCGCTCATCGTCGCCGCCGGCCTCATCACCGCCGACGCCCTGCTCGCCGACGGCCGCCGTGCCCTCGTGGGCGGTGTCGCCGGACACTCGGTCGGCGAGTTCACCGCCGCCGGGGTCGCCGGCATCCTCGAGCCGACGGACGCCATCGCCCTCGTCGCCGAGCGCGGTCGGGCCATGGCGGACGCCGCAGCGCTCGAACCCACCTCGATGGCAGCCGTGCTCGGCGGGGACGCCGACGCGGTCGCCGCCGCGCTCGAGGCGCACGGCCTCGTACCCGCGAACCACAACGGTGGCGGCCAGACGGTCGTCGCCGGTGCGGCAGACGCGATCGCCGCGCTCGTCGCCGACCCGCCGACCAAGGCCCGGGTCATCCCGCTCGCGGTCGCCGGCGCGTTCCACACCCGGTACATGGCCCCGGCCGTCGAGCGCGTCGCCCCCGTGGCGGCCGCCGCGACGGTGCACGACCCGACGCTGCCGATCTGGACCAACGCCGACGGCTCCCGGGTCGACGACGGCCGACGCTTCGTCGACCTGATGGTGCAGCAGATCCAGAGCCCGGTGCACTGGGACGCCGTGATGGAGTCCTTCGCGGCCGCCGGCGTCACCGGCATCATCGAACTCGCCCCCGCCGGTGCCCTCGTCGGCCTGGCGAAGCGCGGTCTGCGCGGCACGCCGACCGTCGCGATCAACACCCCCGACGACCTGCCCGCAGCGATCGACCTGCTGCAGAGCGCGGGCCAGGAAGCAGACGCAACCGCATGACCGAGTCCTCCACCCCGTCCGTCGCGAGCGACCAGGCGGAGCCGAACCGCGCCTCCCGTCCGCTGCTCCAGCAGCGCCGGGGCCACGAGTTCACCCGCATCCTCGCCTACGGCGCCGCCCGCGGCGAGAACGTCGTGCCGAACGACGACCTCATCGGCCCGATCGACTCGTCCGACGAGTGGATCCGCCAGCGCACCGGCATCGTCACGCGCAAGCGCGCCGGGGCCGACACCGAGGCGGTCGACCTCGCCGAGGCCGCCGCGCGCGAGGCCATCGCGAAGGCCGGCATCGAGCCGTCGCAGATCGGCGTCGTCCTCGTCAGCACCGTGACGCACACCGTCGCGACCCCGTCGATGGCCTCCCTGCTCGCCGAGCGGATCGGCGCGACGCCGGCCGCCGCGTACGACGTCAGCGCGGCGTGCGCCGGCTACGCGTACGGCATCGCCCAAGCCGACTCCTTCATCAAGTCCGGTCTCGCCGACCACGTGCTGGTCATCGGCGCCGAGAAGCTCAGCGACGTCGTCGACCCGACCGACCGCTCCATCTCGTTCCTCCTCGGAGACGGTGCCGGTGCGGCCGTGGTCGGCCCGAGCGACTTCCCCGGGATCGCGCCGACGATCTGGGGCTCCGACGGCTCGAAGTGGGACGCGATCGGCATGACCGCGACCTACAACGAGTGGGCCGCCGGAGCGCCGCGTCCGACCATGCGCCAGGCCGGGCAGACGGTCTTCCGCTGGGCGGTCTGGGAGATGGTGAAGGTCGCCCGCGAGGCGATCGAGGCCGCGGGGATCACTCCGTCGGACCTCGCCGCGTTCGTGCCGCACCAGGCGAACATCCGCATCATCGACGAGTTCGCCAAGCAGCTCGGCCTGCCGGACACGGTCGCCATCGCGCGCGACATCACCACGACCGGCAACACCTCCGCCGCGAGCATCCCGCTCGCCACGCACCGCCTGCTCGAAGAGCACCCGGACCTGTCGGGCGGCCTCGCCCTGCAGATCGGGTTCGGCGCCGGACTCGTGTTCGGCGCGCAGGTGGTCGTCCTCCCCTAGCCCACCCGGTCGCGCACCCGCGTGACCACCCCGACGAGCCTCCGGGCGCGCGACCGCCGCGTGCCCTAGGCTGGTCCACGGTCAAACGACACCCCCCTCAAGGAGAATCCCCATGGCCCTGTCCAACGAAGAAGTCCTCGCCGGCCTGGCCGAGCTGATCAACGACGAGACCGGCATCGCGACCGACACCGTCGCCGCCGACAAGTCGTTCACCGACGACCTCGACATCGACTCGATCTCGATGATGACCATCGTCGTGAACGCCGAAGAGAAGTTCGACGTGAAGATCCCCGACGAAGAGGTCAAGAACCTCAAGACCGTGGGCGACGCCGTCGACTACATCGTCAAGGCACAGGCCTGACGCGAGCTTCCTGAGCGCCGCGGCCCCGGCGGACCAGCCGCGGGCCGCGGCGCTCACCTCGTCCACCGGACCGACCCTGGTCGGCCCACACGCGTCCGGCGTCCGTCGGACCACCCCGGCCCGGCGTTCGTCGGTCCGCCCCGGCTCCGTCCGGCTCCGCCACGAGCGGCCGGACGTCCTCACGAAAGAACACGTCGTTCCATGACCAACAAGACCGTCGTCGTCACCGGGATCGGTGCGATCACACCCCTCGCCGCGACCGCACCGGAGACGTGGGACGCGCTGCTCGCCGGCACGTCCGGCATCACCCGCATCGAGGACCCGCGCTACGCCGAGCTCGAGCTCCCCGTCGAGTTCGCCGGCCAGTCGCGCCGGTTCCTCACCGACCAGCTCACCCGCCCCGAGTCGAAGCGCCTCGACCCCTCGTCACAGCTGTCGCTCGTCGCCGCGCGCGAGGCCTGGGCCGACGCCGGCATCGACGCCGAGACCGTCGTCCCCGAACGCCTCATCGTCGACTGGGCGACCGGCATCGGTGGCGTGAACACCCTGCTCGACGCCTGGGACACCCTGCGTGAGAAGGGCCCGCGTCGCGTCCTGCCGATGACGGTGCCGATGCTCATGGCGAACGGCCCGGCCGCCGCCATCGAGATGGAGTTCGGCGCCCGCGGCGGTGCGCGCACCTACCTGTCGGCGTGCGCGTCCTCGACCGAGTCCCTCGCCGAGGCCTACCGCCACGTCGCGACCGGCGAGGCCGACATCGTCATCACCGGTGGCGCCGAGGCCGCGCTGCACCCGCTGCCCCTCGCGGCGTTCGCCTCGATGCAGGCGCTCTCCCGCCGCAACGACTCCCCCGAGACCGCCTCGCGTCCGTACGACGTCACGCGCGACGGCTTCGTGCTCGCGGACGGCGCCGCGGCGCTCATCCTCGAGACCAAGGAGCACGCCGAGGCCCGCGGCGCCAAGATCTACGCCGAGGTCGCCGGAGCCGGCATCACCTCGGACGCGTTCCACATCACCGCGCCCGACCCCGAGGGCAGCGCCGCCGCCCGCGCCGTCCTGCAGGCGCTCGAGCACGCCGGCGCCTCCCGCGAGGACGTCGTCCACGTCAACGCGCACGCCACCTCGACCCCCGTGGGCGACGTGGCCGAGTACCACGCGATGCGTCGGGTCTTCGGCGACCACCTCGACCAGGTCGTGGTGTCCGCCACGAAGGCGTCGACCGGCCACCTGCTCGGTGGTGCCGGTGCGATCGAGGCCGCGTTCACGGCCCTCGCGCTGCACAACCGGGTCGCGCCGCCGACGATCAACCTCACCGAGCAGGACCCGGAGATCGTGATGGACGTCGCCACGTCGCCGCGCGAGCTGCCGCAGGGCGACCTGCTCGCCGTGAGCAACTCGTTCGGGTTCGGTGGGCACAACGCCGTGGTCGCGTTCCGCAGCGTCTGAGTCCGTCCGTCCGGTCCGTCCGGTCCGGCCGGTCCTGGAGGCCCGTCCCGCGTCGTCGGGGCGGGCCTCCGTCGTTCCCGCGGCCGGTCCGGGCGCGGCGCGCTCCCCGCGGCCGCGGCCGCGGGCGCAGCGCGTGGC